>NZ_JBEXMJ010000013.1 GCF_040610475.1 Actinopolymorpha sp. NPDC004070
CTCACCCACGGCACCAGCTACAACGAAGCCACCGCCTGGCCAACCCAAGAAGCCATCGCCGCTTGACAGCTTAGAGCCGTGGGATGTCTAGGCCATGAGACGCCTCGACCCCGGACATGACAAAGGCCCGCGGGGACATACCCCGCGAGCCTTCGTTTCTCACCGTGATGTGTGCGACCACACCCGGAGGAGGGTCACACCGTGCGGACGTTCTCCGCCTGCGGGCCCTTCGGACCCTGCACGACGTCGAACTCCACGCGCTGGTCCTCGTCCAGTGAGCGGTAGCCGTCGGCGACGATCGCGGAGAAGTGGACGAACACGTCCTGACCGCCGTCGACGGAGATGAAGCCGAAGCCCTTGTCAGCGTTGAACCACTTGACGGTTCCCTGCGCCATGTTTCTCTGTTTCCCCTCGCGGAGACGTTGGTGCAGCACTCGAACCTCACGAGCACCGAGTCGCCACGGGGCACTGCCCGCGTGTCGAATCCCGCGGGCCGAGAGCCACGCGTGCAGACCGACCGGAACCCTCCGACGGCCTGCGACGCACGCTCCCGCGCGTCTTGTTGAAACGACGAACGACCGCGCAGGAACGTATCACTTCCGTGCTCGTCTGACCACGCCTCGACCGGTTTGCCTCCGATGTCGGTCAGGGCGCGTCGTTCGGGGGACGGATCCCGGTGATCGAGACGTTGTAGTACAGCTCGGCGGGCACCACCGGCTTCAGCAACCGGTCGACCGCGCTCAGCCGCTGCCAGCTCCGGTAGGCGAAGTTGGCCCACCCCCAGCCGAGGCGGTCGGGGTTGACGGCGTACTCGAACGTCCGGACCGGCCAGCCGAACCACGCGGCGGTCAGCTCCTCGGTGACGGTCCGCACGTCCGCCGCACCCGCGCGCTCGGCGGTGCGCGCCAGGGCGTCGGGGTCGAAGGTGTGCAGGTCGACCACCGACTCCAGGGCCGCGGCGCGGGAGGACTCGTCGAGCTCCTCCTTCGAGCGGGCCCAGCGGCGGCGGAGCGGAGCCAGGTGGGTGGCCCTGGTGGCCAGCCACCAGGTGGCCTGGGACAGCTTGCGCGCCACCCGGTCGCCGTACCTCGTCGGCTCGCCGCAGATCACGAACCGCCCGCCCGGACGGAGCACCCGCAGCATCTCCGCGAACGCGAGCTCCACGTCGGGGATGTGGTGGATGACGGCATGCCCGACCACCACGTCGAAGGTCTCGTCGGGGTAGGGCAGGCGTTCGGCGTCGGCCACCCGGCCCTGCGCCTCGAAGCCGAGCCGGCGGGCGTTCTGCCGGGCCGCCTCCACCATGCCCGGCGACAGGTCGGTCACGTGCACCTCGTCCACGACACCTGCCTGGCGGAGGTTGAGGCTGAAGAAGCCGGTGCCGCACCCCACCTCCAGCGACTTCGCGTACGGCCAGCCGGCCGCACCCGCGGCGGCCACGAACCGGTCCCGGGCGTAGGCGATGCAGCGGTCGTCGAAGGAGATGGACCACTTGGAGTCGTAGCTCTGCGCCTCCCAGTCGTGGTAGAGCACGTTCGCGAGCTTGGGATCGCCCCAGGCTGCCGCCACCTCCTCCTCAGTCGCCACCGGGTGCGGTACCGGGTCCTCCGGTGTGCCGCGGGTGCTCGGTGTGCTCGGGGTGCTCGGGATCGGTGCGAACTCCTCGACGTGCGACGACATAGGGCTCCTAGCGCTCGGTGGTACGGCAGTGCGGGCGGTGCGCTGATACGGCGGCGCGGTGGTCAGCGTCCCTCGAAGCGGGGCGGCTTCTTGTCCACGAACGCCTGCATGCCGATCGTGCGGTCCTGCGTGGCGAACAGTGCGGCGAAGCTCTGGCGTTCGATCTCCAGGCCGGTGCCGAGGTCGACGTCCAGCCCCCGGTCGACGGCGGACTTGGCCGCACGCAGCGCCACCGCCGGCCCGCCGACGAACTGCGCCGCCCAGGCCCGGGCCGCGGCGTACACCGCGTCCGGCGCCTCGTCCTCGACCACCTCGTCCAGCAGTCCGACGGCCCGCGCCTGCGCGGCGTCGACCATCCGCCCGGTGAAGATCAGGTCCTTGGCCACCGACGGGCCCACCAGCCTCGCCAGCCGCTGGGTGCCGCCGGCGCCGGGAATCACGCCGAGCTTGATCTCGGGCTGTCCCAGGCGCGCCGTCGCGGCACCGACCCGCCGGTCGGCGGTCAGCGCCAGTTCGCAGCCGCCGCCGAGGGCGTACCCGGTGATCGCGGCCACCACCGGCTTGGGTATCCGGGCCACGCTGTCGAACGCCGAGGTCAGTCCGCGCGAGCGGACCTCCATGTCGGCGTAGGACATCGCCAGCATCTCCTTGATGTCGGCGCCCGCGGCGAACACCCGCTCGCCGCCGTAGAGCACCACAGCCGCCACGTCGTCCCGGTCGGTCGCCTCTCGCGCCGCCGCCCGGATCTGTTCCTGCATGGCGGTGTCCAGCGCGTTCATCGGCGGCCGGTCGAGCCGGATCGTGCCGACGCCGTCCTCCACCTCCAGCCGCACCCAGGTGTCCACTCGGGGCCTCCCCTGACGCCGTTCGGTGAGTCATCCGGCCGGTTTCGGCCTGCCACGACCCTAGGGCACCGGGCGTGGCGGATCGGCCGGGATGTCGGCTTTCTCCACGGCGGTAGGGGAGGGGCGCACGAGAGGGCGGCCGACGCGGCCGATGACGGTCAGCGGCCGATGCGTTCCGACGTTCGAAATCAAAGTTGCAGTAAGCAACCATATTCTGTGAAAGTCGACCGAACGCCCACAGAACAGGAGTGCTCACCCCGCGATGTCCGCGCCCGGTTCACATACCAGCGTCACAAGCCCGACCAGCCGTTCCACCGACCGTCAGCCCGCCGGCCCTGTCACCAGGCAGGCCGCCGGTGCGGTCCCCGGCCCCGCCACCAGCCCGGAGAGCCGGAAGGGCCTGGACAGTCCCGAAGGCCCGAAGAGACCGCCGGCCCCCTCCCCCGCGCCCGTCCCGGCAGCTGAACCCAGTGCGGTCAGCCCGGCCGCCGTGTCCAGCGCGGCCGAGCCCGGTGCGGCGGCGACCGCGGCGACGACCTCGACACCGCCCGCGTTCACCCACAAGGAGATCCTGGAGATCGTCTGGGCGCTGGTGCTGTGCCTGTTCGTCTCCTCGTTGTCCGGCACCGTCGTCGGCACCGCCCTCCCCACGATCGTGGGTGACCTCGGCGGTCAGGACCAGCTCGCCTGGGTGGCCAGCGCCACCCTCCTCACCACCACCGTCTCCACTCCGCTGTGGGGCAAGCTCTCCGACCTGTACGGCCGCAAACCGCTGATGCAGGTCTCCATCGCCGTCTTCGTGGTGACCTCGGCACTCGCCGGGCTGTCCCAGTCGATGGGCGAGATGATCGCCGCCCGGGCCGGGCAGGGCATCGGCGCCGGCGGCCTGATGGCGCTGTCCCAGGCGATCATGGCCGACATTGTGAGCCCGCGCGAGCGGGGCCGTTACTCCGGCTACCTCGGCGCGTCGTTCGGCGTGGCCACCGTCGCCGGCCCGCTGATCGGGGGCTTCCTCGTCGACGGACCCGGCTGGCGCTGGTGTTTCTACGTCGGCATCCCGATCGCCGTGCTCGCCTCGGTCGTCCTGCAGAAGACCCTGCACCTGCCGCGGGAACGCCGCAACACCCGGATCGACTGGCTCGGCGCCACCGTCATCACCGGCTCGGTGACCTCGCTGCTGTTGCTGGCCTCCCTCGGCGGCAAGGAGTTCGGGTGGGTGTCGGGCTGGTCGCTGCTGCTGGCGGCGATCTCCGTGGGTGGTCTGGTCGCGGCCGTACTCGTCGAACGCCGGGCCGCCGAACCCATCCTGCCTCCCAGGCTGTTCCGCAACCCCACCTTCAACCTCACCGGCACCGCGGCGTTCTTCACCGGCTTCGCGATGTTCGGCGCGATGATCTACCTGCCGCAGTACCTCCAGGTCGTGCGGGGCCAGAGCCCCACCGCGTCCGGGCTGCTGACGTTCCCGCTGGTCGTCGGGATGCTGTCGGTCTCGGTGCTGAGCGGCCGGGCGATCACGAAGTGGGGACGCTGGAAGGTGTTCCCACTGGTGGGCCTGACGCTCGTCGGCATCGGCACCGGGCTGCTGGCCACGCTGCGGGTGGACACCCCGATGGTCGCCGTCTGCGCCTACATGCTGGTGTTCGGAGCGGGTCTGGGCTTCACCATGCAGGTGCTGATCCTCGCGGTGCAGAACACCTCCGAGCGGCGCGACCTCGGGATCGCCACGTCCGCCTCGACGTTCTTCCGTTCCATGGGTGGAGCGGTGGGAGTCGCGGTGTTCGGCGCGGTGCTCAGCTCCCGGCTCACCTCGGCCATCCCCGAACTCCTCGCCGAGCACGGTGTGCGGGCGCGGCCGTCCGGGGGCTCCTCGGCGCCGCATCTGGGCACGCCCGCGGAGATCGCCCGGCTGTCCGAACCACTGCGGTCGGTCGTGCGGGAGGGCTTCACCCTCGGCCTGGACCGGATCTACCTGCTGGCGGTGCCGCTGGTGGTGCTGGCGTTCCTCGCCGTGCTCGCCGTACGCGAGGTCCCGCTGCGCGGTCGCGGACCCGACACCGGCAACGACTCCGGCGACCACCCTGGCGGCACCCGTCCTCGAGCCGCCGCGCGGGGCCGGCACCGGCGCTGAGGCCGGCCCGGCCTTCCATGGCCGCGCGCCCGGGTTCCCAACCGGGCGCGCGTCCTGGAAGGATCGCAACCGCGGAGCGAACCACCCGGTCGAGTCATCCGAACCACCGAACGATCCGAAGGGAAGTACGCCGATGCCGGACGTACAGGCCGTCGTTGCCCGAGCCAAGAACGAGCCGGTCCGCGTGGAGACCATCCACGTGCCCGACCCCGGACCCGGTGAGGCGCTGGTCAAGGTGCAGGCGTGCGGTGTGTGCCACACCGACCTGCACTACAAGCAGGGCGGGATCGGCGACGACTATCCGTACCTCCTCGGGCACGAGGCGGCCGGTGTCGTGGAGTCGGTCGGCGAGGGCGTCGACGACGTGGCGCCCGGCGACTTCGTGATCCTCAACTGGCGCGCGGTGTGCGGCAAGTGCCGGGCCTGTAAGCGTGGCCGGCCGTGGTACTGCTTCGACACCCACAACGCCAGGCAGAAGATGACGCTCGCCGACGGCACCGAACTCTCCCCCGCCCTCGGCATCGGCGCGTTCGCGGAGAAGACGCTGGTGGCCTCGGGCCAGTGCACGAAGGTCGACCCCGACACCCCGGCCACGGTCGCCGGCCTGCTCGGCTGCGGCGTGATGGCCGGGCTGGGCGCGGCCCTCAACACCGGCAACGTCCAGCGCGGCGACTCGGTCGCGGTGTTCGGCTGCGGCGGCGTGGGTGACGCCGCGGTCGCCGGCGCCAGCCTCGGCGGCGCGACGACCGTGATCGCGGTGGACGTGGACGACCGCAAGCTCGAGTGGGCCCGCCAGTTCGGGGCCACCCACACGGTGAACGCCCGCAACGAGGACGCCGTGGAACGGATCCAGGCGCTGACCGGCGGGTTCGGCGTCGACCTGGCGATCGAGGCGATCGGCCTGCCCGAGACGTACAAGCAGGCCTTCTACGCCCGCGACCTCGCCGGCACGGTCGTCCTGGTCGGCGTACCCACCCCGGAGCAGAAGCTCGAGCTTCCGTTCATCGACTTCTTCGCCCGCGGCGGATCGCTCAAGTCGTCGTGGTACGGCGACTGCCTGCCCGAGCGCGACTTCCCGACGCTGATCGACCTCTACCGTCAGGGCCGGCTGCCGCTGGACGCCTTCGTCAGCGAGGAGATCGGCATCGGCGACGTCGAGGAGGCGTTCACCAAGATGCACGCGGGCGACGTGCTGCGGTCCGTGGTGGTGATGAAGTGAGCGTACGCATCGAGAACGTGGTCACCTCCGGGACGTTCAGCCTGGACGGCGGCACCTGGGACGTCGACAACAACGTCTGGCTGGTCGGCGACGACGACGAGGTGCTGGTGATCGACCCCGCCCACGACGCCGAGGCGATCCGCGCGGCGGTCGGCGACCGTCGGGTCACCGCGATCGTGTGCACGCACGGGCACGACGACCACATCGGCGCGGCACGCGACCTGGCCGAGACGGCGAAGGCACCGGTCTGGCTGCACCCGGCGGACCGGATGCTGTGGGACGTCGTGCACCCCGACGCCGCACCGGACGCCGACCTCGCCGACGGGCAGGAGTTCGCGGTGGGCGACGTCACGCTCACGGCCGTCCACACACCGGGTCACTCACCCGGCGGCGTCTGCCTGTCGGCACCCGCGCTGGGCGCGGTGTTCAGCGGCGACACGTTGTTCGCCGGCGGACCGGGCGCCACCGGTCGTTCGTTCTCCGACTTCCCCACGATCATCGACTCGATCCGGGACCGGCTGCTCACGTTGCCGCCGGAGACCGTCGTGCACACCGGTCACGGTGACACCACCACGATCGGCGCCGAGCGGCCGCACCTGCAGGAGTGGGTCGACCGAGGCCACTGACAGACCCGCTCGTGGTCCTACGAACGCCGATGCCGGCGACGGTTTCACGCCGTCGCCGGCATCGTCATTCGTGGCGGGGATCATCGGAGCCTGTCCAGCCCGCAAGGACCGGTTGACGGTGTTCCGGTGGGATTGACAGACCCTAGCGGCGCAACGCGCCGTTGACGGGGAGCAGGACGCTGTACAGCGACGTGGTGGCGGCGATGAACAGCCGGTTGCGGCGCGGGCCGCCGAACTCCACGTTGGCCACCGTCTCCGGCACGAGGATCTTTCCGAGCAGCGTCCCGTCGGGGTGGTAGCAGTGCACGCCGTCGGCCGCGCTGGTCCAGATCCGCCCGGCGGTGTCCAGCCGGAAGCCGTCGAACAACCCCGACGTACAGGTGGCGAACTCCTTGCCGCCGCTCAGCGTCCCGTCGGCGGCGACGTCGAAGACCCGCATGTGCCGGGGCCCGCCCCGGTGGTGCGTCGAGCCGGTGTCGGAGACGTAGAGGCGGGTCTCGTCGGGTGAGAACGCCAGGCCGTTGGGGCGTACGAAGTCGTCGGCGACGATGCGCACCTCCCCCGTCGTCGCGTCCCAGCGGTAGACGTGGCAGGCGCCGATCTCACTGTCGGCCTGGTGACCCTCGTAGTCGCTGTCGATGCCGTACGCCGGGTCGGTGAACCACACCGACCCGTCGGACTTCACCACCACGTCGTTGGGGCTGTTGTAGCGCTTCCCGCCGAAGTTGTCGGTGAGCACCGTCAGCGAGCCGTCGTGCTCGGTCCGGGTGACCCGCCGGTTGCCGTGTTCGCAGGTGACCAGGCGCCCCTGCCGGTCGACTGTGTTGCCGTTGGTGAACCCCGCCGGCTCCCGGAACACCCCGACCGCCCCGGTGGTCTCGTCCCAGCGCAGCATCCGGTCGTTGGGGATGTCGCTCCACACGAGGTAGCGGCCCGCCGGGAAGTACGCCGGCCCCTCCGCCCAGCGGCAGCCCTGGTAGAGGCGCTCCACCTGGGCGCTGGTCTTGACGAGGGTCGAGAACCGCTCGTCGATGATCTCGAACCTCTCGGCGACGCCGGGCATACGTGCCTCCTGATCTCCACTCCGATGCGCACTCCCGCACTCCGACCCGTCCGGGCGGGGATGTTCTGGTGCGAACGTAGCGACCCGGACGTGGCGGGCGCGACCGGCAGGTGCCAGGGTGCCGACCTTGGCCGTCGGTCGCCGTCCGGCCACGGCTCGCAGCCGGGCCGCCCTCGGCTTCGGCCGCCTTCGGCGGGACCCGCGAGCACCTATACTTTTGCTGCGCCGCGACCCGGAGCCCGCACTTTTCGCGAGACCTGGGCGCGGACGCGAAAGGTTCTGAAAAGCACCAAAGCACACAACCACGCACCCACACCGAAAGCCGTCTGGTATCTCCGATGCGAGAACTGGAACGGAACCGAGACGCCCCTGACCAGGGGGCGCCGACCGGGCTGCGCAGCCTCGCCGTGATCGGCGCCGGCCGCACCGGCGGTTCTGTCACACCCGCCGCCCGCGCCGCCGGGCTCGACGTCCGCGTCGGCACCCGGGGCACCGTCGCCGACGCCGCAGGTGGCTCCGACGTCACGTTGCTGTGCGTCCCCGACGAGTCGATCTCCGCCGTCTGCGCCGAGGTCGCCGCTGCGACCCACCTCCCCGCCTACGTCGGTCACGTCAGCGGTGCCACCGGCCTGGACGCCCTGGCGCCCGCCGCGGACCGTGGAGCGCAGACGTTCCGGTTGCACCCGCTGCAGACCATCCCGGCGGCGGGGACCAGCCTGGCCGGGGTCGCGGCGGCGGTCACCGGGTCCAGCCCGGCCTCGGCCGACGTCGCCCGCGCGCTCGCCCGCCGGCTCGGGATGGTGCCGTTCGACCTGCCCGAGGAGCACCGGGCCGCCTACCACGCGGGTGCGGTGTTCGCGTCCAACTTCGTACTGGCCCTGGCGGAGACGGCGGCCGGCCTGCTCACCCGCGCCGGGGTGAAGGACGCCCGGGCGGCCCTCACGCCGTTGGTGCTGAGTACGGCCGCGAACTGGGCCAACTCGGGCCCGGCCGCGCTGACCGGCCCCATCGCCCGGGGCGACGAGGAGACCGTGCGCGCCCACCAGGAGGCGCTGGCCGACCTCGCCCCCGACCTGCTGCCGGCCTACGCAGCGCTTGCCGACCGCACCCGCGCCGTCGCCGCGGACCCGAGCTCGCCGAAGTCGGCGAAGCTCTCCGAGTCCCTTGCCCACAAGGGACTGTCCGACCAGCACCACCCAGGAGGTACGCCGGTGTCCACCCCGAAGATCGTCCGGACCCGGGAGGAGTTGCGGGCGGCGCTGGCACCCGCTCGCCGGTCCGGCGCCCGGATCGGCCTCGTACCCACCATGGGCTTCCTGCACGAGGGGCACGCCAGCCTGCTGCGTGCCGCCCGGGAACGCAGCGACGTCGTGGTGATGAGCCTGTTCGTCAATCCCACGCAGTTCGGCCCGAACGAGGACCTCGCGGCCTACCCACGCGACGAGTCGGCCGACCTCGCCGTGGCCGCCGCTGCCGGTGTCGACCTGGTGTACGCACCGGCCGCGGACCACGTGTATCCGCCCGGGTTCGCCACCACCGTCGAGGTCGGCGGCGAGCTCACCGGCGTGCTCTGCGGCGATCCCGCGCGCCGGGGCGCCGCCCACTTCCGTGGCGTCACCACCGTGGTGGCCAAGCTGCTCAACGCCGTCGGCCCGGACGTGGCGTTCTTCGGCCAGAAGGACGCCCAGCAGGCGATCGTCGTCCAGGCGATGGTGCGCGACCTCGAGCTCCCCGTCGAGATCGCGGTCCTGCCCACCGTGCGCGAGCCGGACGGCCTGGCGATGAGTTCGCGCAACGTCTACCTCACCGCCGAGGAACGCGTCCGGGCCCGGGCACTGAACCAGGCCCTGACCGCGGCCGACCGCACCGCCCGTGCCGCTGGCACGGGATTGAGCACCCGGGACGCACTGGCCGCCGCCGGGAAGGTGCTCGCCGACGCCGGAGTCGAACCGGAGTACCTCGAGGCCCGTGACGCGGAGAACCTCACCGTGGCGGAGCGGTTCGGCGACCGCCCCGTCCTGATCGCGGTCGCCGCCCGGGTGGGCCGCGCCCGGCTGATCGACAACGTTGTCGTCCACGTGGGCCACGTAGCTCGGGAAACCCGAGAAGCTCGAGAAGCCCAGGAAGTCCGAGGAGCATGACCATGCAGCGCACCATGCTGAAGTCCAAGATCCACCGCGCCACGGTGACCGCGTGCGACGTGGACTACGTGGGCAGCATCACCATCGACACCGACCTCATGCGGGCCGCCGACCTGCTGCCCAACGAGCAGGTGCACGTGTGGGACGTCGACAACGGCGCCCGCTTCGTCACCTACGTACTGGAGGGCGCGCCGGGCTCGGGCTCCATGCAGGTCAACGGCGCGGCCGCGCTGCTGGTGGAGCGGGGCCACAAGGTGATCGTGGCGTCGTTCGCGAGCTTCGACGCGGCCGAGCTCGCCACCCACGACCCCGCGGTCGTGCACGTGGACGCCGGCAACGCCATCGCCCTGGTCGGCTCCGACGCCGGGGTGCTGATGGACTCCCCGCTCGCGTCCGCCGCCGGTTTCGAACGGAGCGTCCCGTGAGCACCCGGCCCGCGACCGGTTCCGGAGCAGGCACCGACGGAGCCGCTCCGGCCCGGGCCCGGCTCACCGTCGGCTCGCTCGCCCAGCTGAAGGCGACCGGCATGCCGATCACGATGGTGACGGCCTACGACTTTCCCTCCGCCCGGGTCGCGCAGGACGCCGAGGTCGACGTGGTGCTGGTCGGCGACTCCGCCGCGATGACCGTGCTGGGCCACGACTCGACGCTGCCGGTCGGGATGACCGAGATGCTGGTGCTCGCGGCCGCGGTCCGGCGTGGCCTGCGTACGCCTCTGCTGGTCGCCGACCTGCCGTTCGGGTCGTACGAGCGGTCCGACGAGCTCGCGATCGACAACGCCCAGCGGTTCGTCAAGGAGGCCGGGGCGGACGCGGTGAAGCTGGAACGCGGTGGCACCTCCGCCGACCGGGCCCGGGCGATCGTCGCCGCCGGCGTACCCGTGATGGGTCACGTCGGGCTCACCCCGCAGACGGCCGGCCAACTGGGCGGCTTCCGCGCCCAGGGCCGCACCGCCGCGGGGGCGACGCGCATCGCCGAGGAGGCCCTTGCCCTGCAGGAGGCCGGCTGCTTCGCCCTGGTGCTGGAGGCGATCCCGGCGGCGGTCACCGAGCAGCTGATGCCGTACCTCCACATCCCGGTGATCGGCATCGGCGCCGGGCCGGCCACCGACGGGCAGGTGCTGGTGTTCCACGACCTGCTGGGGATGTCGGCCGGCACCCCCGCGAGGTTCGTCAAGCGGTACGCCGACCTGCACGAGCAGATGGTGCGTGCCGTCGGCACGTACGCCGAGGAGGTGCGGATCGGGAAGTACCCCGGACCCGAGCACACCTACCGCATCGACGCCGAGGAGCTGCGGGCGTTCAGGGAGAGCCTGGCCGCGCGGGCGGTCTGAAGGTCCGGCGCGGTCTGCGGTCTGCCCTGCGGCCCTAGCCCGGCGCGAGACTCGGGAAGCCGTCGATCTCCAGGTCCAGCTCGACGGCCTGCGTCAAAGTGTTCTTGACGGTGCACGCGCCGAGCACCGCCCGCAGCGCGGGTACGCGTTCGGGCGGCAGGTCCGGCGGCACCACGACCCGCACGTGCACCGCCTGCACCCGGGCCGGACCGTCCGCCGCCATCGACGATGTCGCGCGGACCACCAGTCCCTCGGTGCCGACGCCGTGCCGGGTGAGGAACCGTCCGGCGAAGACGGCGACGCAGGCCGCCAGCGAGCCGATCAGCAATTCCACCGGGGTCGGCGCGGTGTCGGTCCCGCCCTCCTCGCGCGGCTGATCGACGTGCAGTTGGTGCCCGCGTACCTCCACGACGTACGCGTCGCCCTCCAGCGGGCGGACCTCGACCGGCGCCGGCTCGTGGCTGCTCACCGGCGGGCCGCCCGTACGACCGCGACCGAGCAGTGCGCGTGGTGCAGCAGGGACTCGGCCACCGAACCGAGCAGCATGCGTTCCAGGCCGCCGCGACCACGCGACCCGACGACGACCAGCTCCGCGCCCCGCGACGACTCCGACAGCAGCACCGCGGCGCGCCCCTCCAGCACGCTGGTGGTCACCGCGACGTCCGGGTACTTGGACCGGAAGCCGGCGAGGGACTCCGCGAGCCACACCATGTGCTCGTCGCGTCGGCGGGAGAAGGCGTCCGCGTCCCACTGCGCCTCGTCGGGGTGTTCCAGCCGCCAGCAGTGGATGGCGACCAGCGGCAGGCTGCGGCCGGCGGCCTCCTCGAATGCGAACTCCACCGCGCGTTCGGAGCACTCCGACCCGTCCACTCCCACGATCACCCGCGGGCCGGCCGGTGAGTGTTCCTTCGATGCCCGGGCCACGATCACCGGACAGCGTGCGTGGTGGGCGACGGCCGACCCCACCGAGCCGAGCACCACCGAGGCCACCGTCGACCGCGCCCGCGAACCCACCACGATCAGCTCGGCGCCCGCGTCCTCGGCCTCCCCGAGAATCGCCGGTGCCGGCCGGTCGGCGACCACGGCTCTGGACACCTGGTCGGGGTCGAGCTGGTCGCGGGCGATGGTCACCGCCGCGTCCACGTCGGCGGTCTCAGCTTCGGTGTCCAGCTCGTCGATGCCGCGCATCGGGGCGGGAAGCTCGTGGGAGACGACGATGCGCAGGGGAAGCATCCGGTTGCGGGCTTCCTCGATGGCCCACTGCAGGGCCAGCCGGCTCTCCGCCGTTCCGTCGACGCCCACCACCACGGGGTGCCGGTTCCGATCGGTCATCGCAGGGCCTCCTCCCGCGGCCGGGCCGGCGGCTGGGTGGCCGGGCGGCGAGCCTGCGGAACGCGGATGCGCCGGCGAATGCGGTCCCTGGTCTTGTTCCCGGTCCCCTCCCCGGGGCCGTCGCCGGCCGGGACGGGAACGAGTGCGACCGGGCACCGGGCCCGGTTGATCGCCGTGCATCCGAGGGTGGAACCGAGGAGTCCACTGACGCCCGCGTCCCGGCTGCCGACCACGAGCAGGTCCGGCGGCCGCGCGATCCGCAGCGGCCCGGCCACCGTGCCGTCGCCCTGCGCGACCGCGACCTCCACGTCGGGGAAGGCCGAGCGGTGGGACACCAGCAGCGCCTCGACCTCATCCACGGCCGGTGCGCTCACCCCGTGCACGTGGGTGTCCAGGGCGCGGGTCCACCACTTGTCTCCGCGTGGCGGCACGGGCACGGCGAGCAGCCGGGCACCGCGCCGGGCGGCCACGTCGAACCCGAACCCCATCACGGCCCGTGTCGACGCCCCGCCGTCCACGCCGACCACCACGTGGGCGTCCAGCCCGTCCAGCAGGTGCCCGTCGCCCACCGGCAGACCCGACAGCGCCGGCGGCCCCTGCAGCCCGGGCAGTTCCGGCAGATTCGGCAAGCCCGTCAGGCCGGTCAGGCTCGTCAGGCCCGTCAGGCCCGTCGAAGTCGGGCGGGCCGACCTGCTGTCCTGCCGGGCGAGGACCACCGGCGGTACCGGTCGTCCCTCCCGCCCGGCTCGGTGCGCACCACGAAGGAACGCGAGCAGCACGCCCCTCCCCCGGGTGCCCACGACGACGAGAGCGGGATCGGCGACCGCCTGGCCGAGTACGTCGGGCAGCGGACCGGCGGCGGCCCAGGCGTACGCCTGCAGCGTGGGTTGCAGCGCCACCGCCGTCGCGACCGCGGCGTCGGCCAGCCGCCAGGCCCGTTCCCGGGTCGTCGGCGTCCCGCCCTCGTCGTCGTCGACGGCCCTCTGGCCGTCGCCCGGACCGGATTCACTTCCCACCGGCCCGTCGGCGGGTCGCCGGTCGGTACGAGGACGTTCGCCGTACGCCTGCACCACCACCAGTGGCAGCTGGCGGAGGACGGCCTCGCGGGCGGCCCAGTGCAACGCGGGGCTGGCCAGCGCCACCCCGTCGAACGTCACCACGACCGCCCGCGCGGGACGCGGCTGCCGACCGGTCATCGAACGTCCCCCGATCTTTCCCCGCCCCTGGTGGCGACCCAGGCGCCAGACTCGTCCGGCACGTACGGGTCGACGTAGAGACCAAGGTCCCGTACCGGCGAGTCCTTGGCCCTCGCCGGTTGCGAGAGCCGGCTCGAGGACCCGCCATGGTCAAGAGGTCCGTGCCGCCGGGTTCATACCCACCGGCCCCGGCTCGGACGCCAGGATCTGCGCGCCGGCCCCACGCGAGCACAGGGAACGGGCCCTAATCCTCTGTAGGTCCCGGACCGGCGCGCGGACGCTTGGACCGGGGGTGCGGGCCTGTCGCCGGACGGCCCGCCGTTGACACATGGCCGACTCATGAAACCGACGTTCACGCTGGGCCGCGTCGCCGGGATCTCGATCGGCGTGCACTGGTCGGTCCTGGTGATGATGCTGCTGGTCACCGAGATCGTGGCGGTGGCCATCCTTCCGGTGCAGGCGCCGATCGCCAGTACGGCGGTCGACTGGGTGGCCGGGGTGCTGGCGGCGGTCGCGTTCCTCGCGTCCCTGCTGGCGCACGAGCTCGCCCACGCGGTGGTCGCCCGGCGGTACGGCATGCCCGCCGACCGGATCACCCTGTGGCTGCTAGGCGGGGTGACCGAGCTCGGCACCAACCCGCCCAGCCCGCGCGCCGCCTTCCTGGTCGCCGGCGCGGGCCCGGCGGCCAGCCTGGTCCTCGGCGCGGTGCTCGGCGGGCTGGCCGCGGGTGCCGCCCTGCTCTCGCTGCCGACCGTGCTCCGCGAGGTGCTGACCTGGCTGGGGTTCGTGAACCTGGTGCTCGGCGTGTTCAACCTGCTGCCCGGTGCGCCGCTGGACGGCGGCCGGCTGCTGCAGGCCGGACTGTGGAAGCGCTCCGGCGACCGGGCCAGGGCCGGAGTCTCGGCCGCTCGGGCCGGCCGGTTCCTCGGCATGACGCTGATCGCCCTCGGTGTGTTCCAGCTCGTGGCCGGCCAACTGGTCAGCGGTCTGTGGCTGGCCCTGATCGGCTGGTTCCTGGTCATGTCCGCGCTGTCGGAGGAGTCGACGACCGGGCTGCGTGAACGCCTGACCGGCGTGCGGCTGCGGGACGTGATGAGCCCGCAGCCGGTGACCGCCCCATCGTGGTGGACGGTGGACACCTTCCTGGAAAGGGTCGCCGAACACGACCACCACCGGACCTTCCCGGTGGTGGACATGGAGGGCCGGCCCGTACGGCTGGTCACCCTCACCGACCTGGTCCGCGTGCCCGAGCAGACGCGGGGCACCACCAGGCTCGCCGACCTCGGCCGGCCGCTGCGACCGGACGGGACCGCCGGCCCCGAGGACCTGCTGACGGAGCTCCCGGCGGGTACGTGGCAGCTGTCCGGCCGCGGGATGCTGCTGGTCGTCGAGGGCGGTCACGTGGTCGGCATCGTGAACACCCACGACGTGAACCGCGCCGTCGAGCTCGCCAACCTCGGCCACCTGCCCCGCCCCGGCGACGGCTCGGCCGGCGAACAGCCGAATCAGGCGGGGCATGCGGGTCAATCGGGCCGAACGGGTCAGGGCACCTCGAGCCCGTACGTACCCGAGCAACGGCCCGGCGGTTGACCGCCCGCCCGCACCACCCGGCCTACCATCGAAGGGTGGTCGGGAACGGTTCCCCTCCGCGCGAGCGCCTGCGCTCCCTGGTCAGTTCTCTTCTCACCCTCGGCACCGACCTCGAAGGCGAACAGGCGGCCGAGCGGATCCTGCGGTCGGCGAGCGAGCTCGTCCGTGGCCGGTATGCCGTTCTGCGCCGGGCGATCCCTCCGCACGGGGCGATCGAGCTCTTCCTGCACGGTCTGAGCCGGGCCGAGTACGCAGAACGCGCCGATCGCCCGGAATTCACCCGGTTGGTCGAGCAGCTCACGTTGTCTGGCCGGCCCGTCCGCACCCCGACCCTGCTGGGCGTGCCCATGCGCCCGCGTGACCACCACTCCGGCCAGCTCCTCGTCGGGGACCCCGAGACGGGCAGGTTCACCAGCGACGACGAGGACCTGCTGGCGGCCTACGGCGCCGCCGCGGCGATGGTGATGCACCGGGCCGATCTGCGCGAACGCGAACGCCGGCAAGAACGCTGGCTGCACGCGGTCGCCGAGATCACCGACCTGCTGCTCGGCCAGGTCGACCGGGAGAAGGCCCTCGGCACGCTCACGTCCCGGCTGCGCGAGGTGTCCGGCGCGGACTACAGCGCACTGCTCCTGCTGGATCCCGCCGACCCGGAGACCGGCACCCTGCACGCGGTCAGCGGACTGTCGCTGGAGCCGCACACCGGTCGGCGTACTCCGCTGCGCGGCCTCACCGCCCGGGTCGTCCGCACTCGGCGCAGCGTGGTCAGCCCCGAGCTGGACCAGGTGTACGGATACGGGGCGCCGCCTGCGTGGCGGACCGCGCTCGCCGAGATCGGGCTGGGGATGCTGCTCCCGCTTCGTACCGACGGCGAGGTGCTGGGCGTCCTGTTCGCCGGCTGGCGCAAGGGGTCCCCGGTGGCGCACCTGGCCGCCCGGGAGGTGGATCTGGTGGAGATGTTCGCCCACCAGGCGGCGCTGGCGCTGCGACAGGCCCGCGCCCAGACCAGCCGTACCGAACAGAAGGTCCTCGCCGACCGGGAGCGGATCGCGCAGGACCTCGACACCGTTGTCGCCCACCGCCTGACCCGGGTCGCCGCGGACCTGGGCGTCGCGGTCGAGCAGAGCCGGCGTTCGGTGGTACGCGAACGGCTGGCCGCGGCCGCACGGGGGGTGGACGAGACCGTCGCTCGCATCCACGACGTCAGCGGCGACCTGCGTAATCCTGCCGGTCCCGCGGGCGGTGCTTCGCGGTGCTGGCTGCGGTTGCAGGCGGAGGTGGACGAGGCACGGGACCGGTTCGGCGTGGTCCCGGGCCTGGAGGTGCACGGCGCGCTGGACGCCCTGCCCGAGGCCACCCAGTGCGCGCTGGCCGCCCGCGTGCGGCAGGCGCTGGACCGCGCGGCGGAGTACGACTCGCCGAGCCGGGTCGACCTCGTACTCGACGTCGAGGAGGGCCGGCTCCGGCTGATCGTCGCCGGGGCCCGCGAGCCCCAGGCGAGCGGCGAGCAGGTGTCCGGCGACCAGGTGACCGAGTGGGCGGTGCGGCTTGGTTGACCAGTGGTCGCGGAACGCGGGCCGGAGCACCCTGGTGCGCCTGGTCGACGCGATGGTCGACGTCGGTTCGGAGGTCGACGTCGAGAGCGTGGGAACCCGGGTGGCCGCCGCGTCCGCCCGGCTCACCGGCGCCCGGACGGCGATCCTGCGGCTCACCTCCGGGCCGCACGCGGTACGGACGTTCCGGCACGGTGTCGGCGCCGAGGACGCGGCGCGACTGCTCGCCGACTCCGAACTCACCGCCGTCCGCGAGGCGCTCGCCGAGACCGGCGAACCCGTACACCGACCCGGCCTGCTCGCCCTGCCGCTGCCGGCCGACGGCACCGACCACACCGACCACACCGAACACACTGACCACACCTCCACCGCCGAGCTGTACCTCCTGAACCGGCGGGACGCCCCCTTCACCGCCGACGACGAGGCGGCCGTCACCGTCCTCGGCAGCGCGGCCATGACCGCGCTGCACAACGCCGAGCGGTACGAGGCCGAACGCCGCCGCCAGCGGTGGCTGCGCTCCACCGCCGAACTGACGTACCAACTGCTCGGTGAGCTGGACCGGCACCAGGCCCTGGACCTGCTGATCACCCGGCTGCGCGAGGTGTCCGGCGCCGACTTCGGCGCGCTGCTCCTCCTGGATCCGGCCACCCCGGACGCCGTCATCCTCGAGGCCGCGCAGGGTGAGGGGATCGAGGACACGGCCGGCGGCCGGGCACCGCTTCGGGGGCTGACCGCGCAGGTCGTCTCCTCCGGGCAGAGTGTGGTGAGCGACGACCTCCGTACGGTTCCGGGCTACAACCCGCCGCCTGCCTGGCACGCGGCCCTGGAGAAGGTGGGTCCGGGCATGCTGACGCCGCTGGCCGCGGAGGGCCAGGTGCTCGGCGTGCTGTTCACCGGGTGGCAGCGAGATTCCCGGTCCGAACCACTGACCGATGCCGACGTCGCCCCGGTGGAGATGTTCGCCAATCAGGCGGCACTGGCGCTGCTGCACCAACGTGCACAGGAAGAACGCGTCGAGCGGCGGGTACTCGAGGACCGGGACCGGATCGCCGCGGACCTGCACGAGCGGGTGATCCGCCGGTTGTTCGACGTCAGTGCGAAGCTGGACCTGGTCGCCAGCCTCCGTGACCGGCCCGAGGTCGGCAGCCGCGTCGAGCGGGCGATCGGCGACCTGGACGCCGCCACCCGGGAGGTACGCGGCGCGATCTTCGCACTCACCGAACCATCCCCCGGCAGGCAGTCCCTGCACGCCGACCTGCTGGCCGCGATCGACCGTGCCCGCGAACGCCTCGGCGTCGTTCCCCGGCTCGTCGTGCACGGGCCGCTGGAGTCCGTGCCGCCGGCGGTGCGCGCCGATCTCCTCGCGGCCGCGCGGACGGCGTTCGACCGGATCGAGGAGGCGGGACCGCCACGCCAGCTGCAGGTCGAGGTGCGGGCCGCCCACGACGAGGTACGGCTGCGGGTGACCTACTCCCTCGCCGACGAGCCGCCGGGCGGTCTGGCGTACGAGCAGACGGCCGCCGACTGGCGCGCCCCGCTCGGCGAGCGGAACCCCGAGCGGAAACAGCCCTGAGCCGGTGCCGAGCAGCGGAAACCACACCGGTCAGCGCCGGGATGGTCACCGAACGGCATCGAGCGGGGCGGTCTGGATGATCCCTGCCCGCCACGCCGGCGGACCGGCGAGGATGAGCGCGTGAGCACACCATCCCAGACCCAGTGGTGGCCCGACGGTGGCCCTCCGCGCGGGGCGACCTATGACGGATCCGGCGTGACGTTCGCCCTCTGGGCGCCGATGGCCGACCGCGTCGAGGTCTGCCTGTTCGACGACAAGTCCACCGAGCGCCGGGTTCCGCTCACCGAGCAGTTGTTCGGGGTCTGGTCGGGCCGGGTGCCCGGCCTGCACCCGGGCCAGCTGTACGGCTACCGCGTGCACGGGCCGTGGGACCCCTACACCGGTCACCGGTTCAACGGCGCGAAGCTGCTCGTCGACCCCTACGCCCGGGCGATCACCGGTGAGGCCGACGACCACGCGGCGGTGTTCGGCCACGTGGCCGATGCCGACGACACGGTGCGCGACGACCGGGACTCCGCGCCGTACGTCCCGCGTTCGGTCGTGGTGGACCCGACGTTCGACTGGGGTGAGGACCCGCGGCCGTACGTACCGTGGAGCGACACGGTGCTGTACGAACTCCACGTCCGCGGGGCGACGATGCGGCACCCGGAGGTGCCGCCGGAGCTGCGCGGCACCTACGCCGGTCTGGCGCATCCGGCCGTGCTGGGCTACCTGCGCGACCTCGGCGTCACCACGGTCGAACTCCTGCCCGTGCACCACTTCGTCAGCGAGTTCGTGCTGCGCGGGCGGGGGCTTTGCAACTACTGGGGCTACAACACCCTCGGCTTCTTCGCACCGCACGCCGGCTACGCCAGCAGCGGCACCGAGGGCCAGCAGGTCACGGAGTTCAAGCAGATGGTCAAGGCGATGCACGAGGCGGGCCTCGAGGTGGTGCTGGACGTCGTCTACAACCACACCGCGGAGCAGAACGAGTTCGGCCCGACGTACTCCTTCCGCGGTATCCACAACATCGCGTACTACCGCCTGGCCGGCGGCGGACGTCGTTACCGCGACCTCAGCGGCACCGGCAACACCCTCAACCTGCGCCACCCCGACATCGTGCGGCTGGTCCTGGACTCGCTGCGCTACTGGGTGCAGGAGATGCACGTGGACGGTTTCCGGTTCGACCTCGCGCCGATCCTCACCCGCGGGGTCGGCGACGTGGACATGTTCGGGGCGTTCCTCGCCGCGGTCGGGCAGGACCCGGTGCTGTCGCGGGTCAAGCTGATCGCCGAGCCGTGGGACCTCGGCTTCGACGGCTACCAGGTGGGGGGGTTCCCGGCTCCGTGGTCGGAGTGGAACGACCGTTTCCGCGATGCCGTACGCGAGTTCTGGGCAGGTTCGGCCGACGGCGTACGCGACCTCGCCTCCCGGCTGTCAGGGTCCAGCGACCTCTACCGCCGCAGTGGGCGGCGGCCGTTCGCGTCCATCAACTACGTCACCGCGCACGACGGCTTCACCCTGCGCGACCTGGTGACCTACGTCGACAAGCACAACGAGGCCAACGGCGAGGCCAACGACGACGGGCACAACGACAACCGGTCGGTCAACTTCGGGGTGGAGGGCGAGACCGACGACCCGGAGATCGTCAAGCTGCGGTTGCGCCAGGTGCGAGGACTGCTCACCACCCTGCTGCTGGCCACCGGTGTGCCGATGCTGCTCGCCGGCGACGAGAGCGGTCGTACGCAGCACGGCAACAACAACGCGTACTGCCAGGACAACGAGATCTCCTGGCTGGACTGGGCGGAGGACCAGACCTGGCCGCAACTGCGCGACACCGTGCGGGAGCTGCTGCGGATCCGCCGCGAGCATCCGGTGTTCCGCCGGCCGCACTTCTTCCACGGCCGGCTGGACCCGGCCGGCGGACGGCGCGACGTCGGCTGGTTCGCACCGTGGGGTGAGGAGATGGACGACGAGGCCTGGCACGACTCGTCCCTGCACACCCTCGGGATGTTCCTCGCCGGTGAGCACACCGGCCGGACCGCGCCGAGCGGTGAACCCGTACGCGACGACTCGTTCCTGCTCTGGCTGCACGGCGGCGACGCCCCGGTCGACGTCACCCTGCCAGGGCCGCCGTGGGCGATGGCGTACACCGTCGTGCTCGACACCAGCGACTGCCTGGGCACCGACCAGGTGGCCGCCGGGGAACACCTTCGTCTCGCCCCGCACACGGCGGTGGTCCTGCGGGCGGTGTGACCCGGAGTGTGACCCGGAGTGTGACCCGGAGTGTGACCCGCGATGGGCCGACCGCGGACAGCGCGCGGCCACCTGGCCCGTAGCACCGGCTGAGGGCCGATTCCACCCGTTATAGTCCGAGGCCGAAGCCGACGAAGAGGTTGTCCATGCTGCGCTACACCCTGATCCACCCCGAGATCCTGGCCGCGCTGGCGTCGGCCGGGCACGGCTCGCGGGTGCTGATCGCCGACGGGCACTATCCGTTCGCTACCGCGGCGGGCCCGAACGCCACGCACGTCTTCCTCAACCTGTCCCCCGGCAAGCTGTCGGTGACCGACGTGCTGACCGCACTGGTGGACGCGGCGCCGATCGAGGCGGCCGCGGTGATGCAGCCGCCGCCGGACCAGCCGACCCCGGCGATCTTCGCGGAGTTCGAGGACCTGCTGCCCGCCGGCACGCCGGTGGAGCGCCTGGACCGGTTCGACTTCTACGACGCGGCGAAGACCGACGACGTGGCCCTGGTCGTAGCCACCGGCGAGCAGCGGACGTACGCCAACCTGCTGTTGACGCTGGGCGTCGCCGCCTGAGCGTCTCTCCTAGGGTCTGTCCTGCGGATCAGGGCCGAGTAGTGAGCGGGTCATCCGCGCCCGGTCGGCAAGGCGGAGGAGGAGTCGCGTAGCGGTGTTCTACGCGCGACGACGACAACGCGGCCGGGCGGGATGCGGGGGCACGCGAACCGGCCATGGTCCGCAGGACGGACCCTAGCCGGGTAGCCGGATCTCGCCGGCGGCCACCAGCGCGACCTGCCCGGTGACCCTTGTCTCGCGCGCCTGTCCCGCCTGGGCGCGCACCACGCAGTCCAGCCGGGACGGCCGGCCCATCTCCGCGCCCTGGACCACGGTGTAGGTCGTCTCGCCCTCGCCGGGTACCAGGCCGTTGCCCACCAGCCACACCCCGAGCGCCAGCGCCGCCGACCCCGTGGCCGGGTCCTCGGCGATGCCGAGTTCGGGGGCGAACAGCCGGGCGTGCGCCTGCCGCCGGTCGGCGTCCCAGGAGAACAGGTAGACCTTCTTCACACCCTGCGTGCGGGCAGCACCCGAGTCCAGGCTCGCTCGGGCGACCGCCTCGTCGACGACGGGAAGAAACACGTGGTCGACGCCGGCGGCCGCGCCCTGGGCGGGCGGGCCGAGCAGGTCGGCGAAGCTCAGTCCGGCGGCGGCCAGCAGCGGCCCCGGGTCGAGCTTCGCACCGAGCACCGGCTCGCCACCGGTGATGGTGGCCAGGTCTCCGTCGACGTGCACCGGCAGGTTGCCGGCTCCGCACTCCTGTACGACGTCCCCGGAACGGATGCGGCCGAGGCGGGCCAGCGTCGCCGCGGTCCCCACGCTCGGGTGTCCGGCGAACGGAAGCTCCGAGCCCGGGGTGAAGATGCGCACGCGGTAGTCGCCACCGGACTCCGGCGGGAGCACGAACGCGGTCTCGGAGAGGTTGAACTCCTTGGCGAGCGTCTGCATCGCCTCTCCGCTGAGGCCCTCGGCGTCCAGGACGACGGCAAGCGGGTTGCCGGCGTAGGGCCGGTCGGTGAACACGTCGACGATCTCGTACGGTCTGCTGGGCATGGGCCCCATGATCGCAGCCGGGTCTGCCCTGCGACCAACGAGTTAGGACAGACCCTGACTGCTGCGGGGACCCCGGCGCGGCCGGCGGCTCAGCCCGCGGTGAACGGCTCCCAGGTGCGGCCGCCGTCGTCGGTGCGGAACAGCTGGGACGTGTGCAGGTCGGCGTAGCCCGCGACCAGCGTGCCGTGCAGGTCGTCGGTGAACGCGAGGTCGTACACCGGGCCGCGCTCGGGCACCGCCATCGTCGTCTGCCAGCTGCGGCCGCCGTCGAAGCTCGCGTGCACGAAGCTCTCGTCGCCACCGGTCGCGCCGACCGCCGGCGTGCCGTGCGGGGACACCGCGAAGCCGGTGGTGATGCCGGTGGCCGGAGCCGTCCCGACCGTGGTGAACGTGCCGCCCTCGCCGGCCAGGCGGACGTCCTTGTCCATCCGGCCGCGGCCGGGGTTGAAGCTGCACAGCGCATAAACGTCGCCCGCGCCAGACAGCCCGAGGTCGGTACTGGCCTCCTGCCGGCACGGAGCGCTCCGCGACGTCCAGGCGCGGCCGTCGTCGGAGGAGGTCCAGTAGCGGGTGGGCGAGAACACCTGGCCCAGGCTCACCGCGACCGAGGACCCCCGGGCGGCGAGCGACCCGCTGGCGTACACGCCACCGCCGTTGTCGGCGAGGCGTATGCCCGGAACGGCGGCCCAGGCACGCTCCCCGATCGGGGTGCGGAAGACCTCGGTGCGCTTGTCCTGCCCGGACCCGGACGCCAGCACGACGTACGCCGTCCGGTGGGTGGCGGCGATGTCGCCGACGTAGACGGGCGTGCGCGCGCCGGCGAGCTGCTCGGCCCGCCAGGTCCGGCCGCCGTCGTAGGTGGCGTACAGCTCCAGGCCGTTGGTGACCAGGCCGATCGAGCGGCGGTGGGCGAAGTCACCGAAGCGCTGGGCGAACACGACGCGCACCTGGTCGTGGCTGGGTGAGCTGCGGACCGGCGGCGCCGGCACGCGGGTCCAGCGGGCGCCGCCGTCGGTGGTGTGCAGCAGGACCGGGCACTGCCCGCCCGGACCGGGGCCGGAGGGCCAGCACACGGAGTAGCCGAACACCCAGCCGTCACGCGGCGTCGTCCACGACGTCGAGGAAGGGCTGAAGCCGGGCGGGGCGACGCTCCTGCCCGGAGCCTTCGCCGCTGCGGACGCACGAGCGCCGGCACCGGCGAGCGGGACGGTGAAGGCGATCAGGAGGGCGGTGAGGACCAGCGCCGAGAGGGTGCGTGCCCGTGGGCGCCGCGCGCCGTCAGGCCGACTTCTCGCGGCGCTCCCCGCTGCGGGACTTGCGACCTGGCTGCTCGCGCGGGACCAGCGTCGGGTTGACATTGTCGAGTACCACCTCGCGTGTGACGATCACCCGGGCCACGTCGTCTCTGCTGGGTACTTCGTACATCACGTTGAGCAGAACTTCCTCGATGATCGCCCGGGTCGCCCGCGCACCGGTGCCGCGCAGCAGCGCCTGCTCGGCGATCGCCTCCACGGCGTCCTCGCTGAACTCCAGCTCGACCCCGTCGATCTCGAAGAGCTTTTGGTACTGCTTGATGAGCGCGTTGCGGGGCTCGCTGAGGATGCGCATCAGTGCCGGGCGGTCCAGCGGCTGGACGGTCGCGATGACCGGGAGCCGGCCGACGAACTCCGGGATCAGCCCGAACTTCAGCAGGTCCTCGGGCATCACGTCGGCGAACGTGTGCTCCTTCTCCCGGTCCTCCCGGGTGCGCACGTTGGCGCCGAAGCCGACGCCCTTCTTGCCGACGCGCTGCTCGATGATGCGCTCCAGCCCGGCGAATGCGCCACCGACGATGAAGAGCACGTTGGTGGTGTCGATCTGGATGAACTCCTGGTGGGGGTGCTTGCGGCCACCCTGCGGCGGCACGCTCGCCGTGGTGCCCTCCAGGATCTTCAGCAGCGCCTGCTGAACCCCCTCGCCGGAGACGTCACGGGTGATCGACGGGTTTTCGCTCTTGCGAGCGATCTTGTCGACCTCGTCGATGTAGATGATGCCCGTTTCGGCCTTCTTGACGTCGTAGTCGGCGGCCTGGATGAGTTTGAGCAGGATGTTCTCGACGTCCTCGCCGACGTAGCCCGCCTCGGTGAGCGCGGTGGCGTCGGCGATCGCGAACGGCACGTTGAGCATCTTGGCCAGCGTCTGGGCGAGGTAGGTCTTGCCGCAGCCGGTCGGGCCGATCAGCAGAATGTTGGACTTCGCCAACTCGACCGGCTCGTCCTTGGCGTGCCGGCCGCCGGCGGAGAGCCCGGACTGGACGCGTTTGTAGTGGTTGTACACCGCCACCGAGAGCGCCTTCTTGGCCGCGTCCTGGCCGACGACGTACTGGTCGAGGAACTCGAAGATCTCCCGGGGCTTGGGCAGCTCCTGCAGCCCAACCTCGGAGGACTCGCTGAGCTCCTCCTCGATGATCTCGTTGCAGAGGTCGATGCACTCGTCGCAGATGTAGACGCCCGGACCTGCAATGAGCTTCTTGACCTGCTTCTGGCTCTTCCCGCAGAACGAGCACTTGAGCAGGTCGCCGCCGTCACCGATGCGTGCCACTCCGGAACGTCTCCTTAGGTTGCTCCGCCCGATGCTCGGGCGTGTGTCGAACCTGCCTCGGACCCGGGCGGGTCGCCTACCTCGTCGCCGCCCCGGCCTTGTGGGCCCGTCAGCCGCGCACCTGAGAGTACAGAGAACGACGGTACCCCGTTCTCGGCGCGAACGGTCGTGTTCAACCTCGCGATGTGTACGCCCCTGGCGAAATCGGGAACTCCCGACTGTCCCCGGCCATCACCACAGCGTGGCCGACGGCGCTGGTCAGCAGGGGCATACCCGCTCGACGCCAGCCGACCCGCGGCAATCGCGTACCGGCATGTCGCCGGTACGGATCCGCGGGTCGGCACGGGCGTGTTGCGAGACCTGGACCTAGACCTCGATCAGGCTCTTCTTGCGGCTGACCAGGACCTCGTCGATGAGGCCGTACTCCACCGCCTGCTCGGCGCTGAGGTACTTGTCCCGCTCGATGTCGCGGGCCACCTCCTCCAGCGGCCGACCGGTGTTTTCGGAGATCATCTGCTCGAGCATCCCGCGCATGCGCAGGATCTCGTTGGCCTGGATCTCGATGTCGCTGGCCTGCCCGTAGCCGCCCTCGGTGTAGGGCTGGTGGATGACGATCCGGCTGTGCGGGAGCGCGGACCGCTTGCCCGTGGTGCCGGCCGCCAGCAGCACCGCGGCCGCGGACGCGGCCTGCCCGAGGCACACCGTGTGCACGTCGGGGGTGATGTAGCGCATGGTGTCGTAGATCGCGGTCAGCGCCGTGATGGAGCCGCCGGGACTGTTGATGTAGATCTGCACCTCGCGCTCGGGGTCCATCGACTCAAGGCACAGCAACTGAGCCATCACCGCGTTGGCGATGTCGTCGCTGATCGGCGTGCCGAGGAAGATGACGCGCTCCTCGAACAGCTTCGCGTAGGGGTCGATCTGGCGGTAGCCGTAGGGAGTGCGCTCCTCCCAGCGCGGGATGAAGTAGTCCGCGCGCGGCAGCCGCTCGGCCGGAGTGGCGAGCCCTGGGGTCGTCAGGCCCGGCGTGGGGAGGGGCGGTGGGATCGTGGGCATGTGCTTCTTCCTCCAGGTAGCTGCCGGGTCAGGAAACGGGTCCGACGGAGGTGACCTCGCCGGCGTACTTCACCACGTGGTCGATGAAGCCGTACTCACGGGCCTGCTCCGCGGTGAACCACCGGTCGCGGTCGGAGTCGAGCTCGATCTGCTCGAACGTCTGGCCGGTGTGCAGCGCCTGTAGCTCGTTCAGGCTCTTCTTCAGGTGCAGGCTCTGCTGGGCCTGGATCTTGATGTCGGACGCCGTTCCGCCGAGACCGCCGGACAGCTGGTGCATCATGATGCGCGAGTGCGGCAGCGCGTAGCGCTTGCCCTTGGTGCCGGCGGCGAGCAGGAACTGCCCCATGGACGCGGCGAGGCCCATCGCGACGGTCGACACGTCGTTGGAGATGAACTGCATCGTGTCGTAGATCGCCAGACCGGAGTCGACCGAGCCGCCCGGGCTGTTGATGTACAGCCAGATGTCCTTGTTGGGGTCCTCGGCGTTGAGCACGAGCATCTGCGCGCAGATCGCGTTGGCGTTCTGGTCACGGACCTCGGAACCGAGGAAGATGATCCGTTCCTTGAGTAGCCGCTGGTAGATGTGGTCATCGAGGCCGCCCTGGCCGTTCTGGCCCTGCGCCTCCTGCGCGTATTCGTTCACGTCCTCCGCCTACGTCCTCGTGACTCGTGGTGGGTGGCGTACGGGCCCTGTCTCGGTCCGTACGCCTGGGAACCTGCCACCGACCCTAGCCAACGCTCCCCCTGTTACCCCGAGGCAGCCGCCGGTGTTCGCTCACGGCGCAGAGTTGGTGGACGGGGAACAGCCCTGCGCGAACGGCAACCGCAAACAGGTCTTTGCAAAGATTCCTTTGCGGTCTACTGTGTCGGTCATGTCCGAACCTTCCGACTCCTCCCCCGCACCGGAGCCCGCCTCCTCACCTCGGCCGGGACGCGACGAGGACACCGCGGCTGCCGGCGCCCGGGCCGCCTCGATTCCCGACTTCGACCCCGAGCGCGACCGCGCCCTGGACGCCAAGTCCCTGCGCGGCCTCGCCCACCCCGTCCGGGTGCAGATGCTCGGCCTGCTCCGCACCGAGGGCCCGGCCACCGCGACCCGCCTCGCGGCCCGGCTGGGGCTGAACTCCGGCGCGACCAGTTACCACCTGCGCCAGCTCGCCGCGCACGGTTTCGTGGTCGAGGCCACCGACCTCGGCACCGGCCGGGACCGCTGGTGGCGCGCGGCCCAGCGGTCCACCTTCTACGACATGCGGGCCGCGACCGACGACGCGGAGGCCGGCGACACCTACCTACGCAGCGTCGCCCGGATCTACGCAGACACCCTGCTGCGCGCCGTGGACGAACGCCCCACGCTGCCGCCGGAATGGCAGGACGTCAGCACGATGAGCGACTTCGTGCTCCAGCTCACCCCGGCGGAGGCCGACCAGCTGAGCACTCGGATCCTCGAGGTGCTGCGGCCCTACCGCCGGGCCGACCCGGAGGCGCCGGCGCCCGAGGGCACCGCACCGACGACCTTCCAGTTCGGCCTCTTCCCGCTTCCCGGCGCGCTCGGCGGCACCGATCCCGCCTCGGACGCCGATGCCGACGCCGACACCGGCTCCGACCCCACGGAGCAGCCATGAACACTTCCGGCACGCGGGCCACGGCCCGGCCGCGCTCCCGGCGCGGGCTGATCGGCCTGCTCACCTCGCAGGCGATCTCGCTCACCGGCACCCGGATCTCGGCCATCGCGCTGCCGTGGTTCGTGCTGGTCTCCACCGGCAGCGCCACCAGGACCGGCATGGTGGCGTTCTGCGAGATGGCTCCGTACGTCGTGGTCAAGGCGCTGACCGGACCGCTCGTGGACCGGCTCGGACCGCGCCGGGTCAACGTCACCGGCGACCTCGCCAGTGCGGCCGTAGTGGGAGCGATCCCGCTGCTGCACACGCTCGGGCTGCTGCACTTCGGGGTACTGCTGGCGCTGGTCGCCCTCCTCGGCGCGCTGCGCGGACCGGCCGACTCGGCCAAGGAGGTGCTGATCCCCGACATCGTGGCCGACGCGCAGGTGCCCACCGAACGCGTCACCGGCCTCACCGGGACGATCGAGCGCCTCGCCTCCACCATCGGCCCCGCGGTGGCCGGCGCGATCGTCGGGCTGATCGGCCCGCTGAGCGCGCTGGTGCTCGACTCGGTGTCGTTCGCGCTGTCCGCGGTGATCATCGCGACGACCGCACCCCGCCGACACGTCACCGAGGAGGGACACGAGGAGGAGTCGGTCGACGGCTACGTCCACCAGTTGCGCGAGGGGTTCGACTACCTGCGCAGGGAACGCCTGCTCCGCTCGATCATCGGCATGGTCGCGGTGACGAACCTGCTGGACGCGGCGATGTTCGCGGTCCTGGTGCCGGTCTGGGCGCGCGACTCCGGCCGCGGTCCGGCGGCGGTCGGTCTGGTCGCCGCGGTGATGAGTGCCTTCGCGGTCGGCGGCAGCCTGCTCGCCGCGACGTTCGCGCACCGGCTGCCCCGGCGGACGGTCTATCTGCTGGGCTACTTCATCGCCGGCGCGCCGAGGTTCGTCGCCCTGGCGCTGGGCGCGCCGATCTGGCTGGTGCTGGGCGTGCACGCGGTGGCGGGGTTCGGGTCCGGGTTCCTCAACCCGATCATCGGCGCCGTGGTCCTCGAACGCATCCCGCGACGGCTGCTCGGCCGGGTCAACGCGCTGGCCGACGCGGTGTGCTGGGCCGGCATCCCGTTCGGCGGAGTGCTCGGTGGCGCGCTCATCGGGCTGGTCGGGCTGTCACCGGTGATGCTGGTGTTCGGCGGGATCTACTTCCTCGCCACGACCCTGCCGGGGCTCCGGCCGGAGTGGCACGAGCTGGACCGGGACCGATCAGCGGCCACCACTGGGCAGGCCGAGGCCGACCGGTCCCCGGCCGCCGTCGGTCCGGGCCCCGCCGCGGAGGTCGGCACGGAGTCCGGACGGATCACCTGACCGCCTCCGAGCCGGGTCCGTACGCCCCTGAACGACGTCGTACGGTCCGGAAACGACTGTCGCCCCGGTGCCGGCCAACAGGCCGGCGTCCGGGGCGACAGTGACGTACTCGGGACCTCAGGACTCCGACTTCTCGCCCTCGCCCTGCTCGCCCTCGCCCTGCTCGCCCTCGCCCTTCTCGCCCTCGGCCTGGGTAGCCTCGGCGGACTCCTCGGCCGGAGCGGACTCCGCGCCCTCGGCCTCCTCGGCCCCTTCCTCGGCGTACGTGCCGTCCGCCTGCAGGCGGCTCAGCTCGACCGGGTTGCCGGACGCGTCGGTCACCACGGCCTGCTCGACCAGGAAGCCGAGCGCCTTGCCGCGGCGCACCTCGCGCACCAGCGTGGGGACGTAGTTGTTCTGGACGACCTGCTGGATGTACTCGTCCGGGCTCACGCCGGCCTGCTGCGCCCGCTGGAGCAGCGCCTGCGTCAGCTCGGGCTCGCTGACGTTGAGCTCCTCGGTGTCGGCCACCTTGTCGAGGACGAACTGCGTCATCAGCGCCTCGCGGGAGCGGCGGTCGAGGTCGGCGACGAACTCCTCCTCGGTCTGGCCCTCGCTCTGGAGGTACTGCGCCTCGGTCGCGCCCATGTGCTGCAGTTGATGACCGATCGCCTCGCGCCGCGCCTGGACCTCGTCGGTGACCGCGCCCTCGGGGACGGGCACCTCCACCTGGTCGAGGAGCTTCTCCAGCACGTTGTCGCGGGCCTCCTGGGCCTGCTGGAGCCGCTTCTGCCGGATCAGCCGGTCCCGCACGTCGGCGCGCAGCTCGTCCAGGGTGTCGAACTCGCTGGCCATCTGGGCGAACTCGTCGTCCAGCTCGGGGAGCTCCTGGACCTTCACGCTGTCGACCACCACGGTGACGTCGACGTCCTGGCCGGCGTACTCACCGGAGGCGAGCTGGCTGACGAACGTCTCCGACTCACCGGCCGACTTGCCGGTGACGGCCTCGTCGAGCCCCTCCAGCATCGAGCCGCTGCCGATCTTGTAGCTGAGCCCGGTCGCCTGGGCGTCCTCGATCGGCTGGCCGTCCTTGCTCGCGGCCAGGTCGATGGTGAGGAAGTCGCCGTCCTCGGCGGCCCGCTCGACGGTGCTCAGCGAACCGAACCGCTCCCGCAGGGAGGTCAGCTGGTCCTCGACCTCCTCGTCGGTCACCTCGGCGTCGGCCACGCTGACCTCGAGACCCTTGTACTCGGGCAGGGTCACGTCGGGGCGTACGTCGACCTCGGCGGTGAAGGTCAGGTCGGCGCCGTCGGCGAAGTTGGTGACGTCCACCTCGGGCTGGCCGAGCGGCTCGACGTCGTTCTCCTGCAGGGCGCTCACGTAGAGCTGCGGGAGGGCGTCGTTGACGGCCTGCTCCAGCACGAACTCCCGGCCGACCCGCTGGTCAATGATCTGCGGAGGGATCCTGCCCTTGCGGAAGCCGGGGATCGTCACCTGCTTCGCGATCTCACGGTAGGCGGTGTCGAGGTTTGTCCTGAGCTCCTCGAAGGGCACCTCGACGGTCAGCCGAACCCGGGTGGGGCTCAAGGTCTCGACGGCGCTCTTCACGATCGTGAATCTCCTCCGGATGCGGCGTGGATCGCCCGAATGCGCCAACCGGCGCTCGCAGGCTCGGGACCTCGGGACGGCCGATGGCGGACGTACCCGACGCGCGTGGCAGTGTACGCCAACGGCCGGCGTGCCCGGCCGCCGCGGTGAGCGCGACGGGGGCACGCCGTACGTCGTACGTCGGGGAGGGGGGATTTGAACCCCCGGCCTTCGGCACCCAAAGCCGACGCGCTGCCAAGCTGCGCCACTCCCCGCCGACATGTCCCGTAGTCGCGCCCGCCCCGGCCACACAGTCGTGCACCGGGCCTGGCTCGGACGGAACGTGAGACATCTTCCACCCACCCCGAGCGCACCGGAGTGGACTGGCACTACGCTTACTGCGCGGTGCCGCCCGGAGTTTAGTCCACGGACCACGACGGGTGAGTCACCGAGCCGGTCTGTGCGGGGTCGTGGGAACATGGGCCGGCACACGCGGGTGTAGCTCAATGGCAGAGCTCCAGCCTTCCAAGCTGGTCATGCGGGTTCGATTCCCGTCACCCGCTCCACCGCACCACCCGAGGTCAGAACGGGTGCCCCCACACGGGCACACCCCTCCCCAGGATCGAAGGCACGTCGTGCCATTAGCGTTCCATCAGCGGGCCTCGCGCGGCTCGTGCACCTCGTCTACGTCTTCGGACTCCTCGATCGGGGCGCGCACCTGGACCAGGGCGCTCAGCCGGTCCGCGATCTCCCCGGTCACGCTCGCTGGTCGCGTGTTGGTAGGTCATCGCCGCGCGAACACTGCCGTCCCCATCCGAAGCCAGGCGTGAGGGTGACGACCATGGACGGTCGCCAGGTCTTGCCGTCCCGCCCGGTGAACGTACGCCCACACTGCTGGATTCGCAGCTTGCGTGCCTTGTCGGCGCAGGTGGGGCACCTGGAGGCGAGGGTGGACCCGCAGGGGATGGCGACGCGGGTGGATTCACCGGTGGAGGTGTCAAGGCGCCCCTGACGCGGCGCCGCCCGGCCGCCCTGCGGGCGGCGCAGGGGCGCCGTCCTCGGGCTCACCGGGCGGCACGACGGTCAGCGAGCCGTGGCTGAGGTGGTCGCCGGACCGTCAGGCTTTCATCGCGGCGGCGTGTCGAGATGCATTGGCTTCCTGCGCTCCGCGCTGGTCGCATAGTGCCACGAGACCATATGAGCGTAGACAATGACATTGCCTGACCAGCCGGTTTTCTTGCTGTACGTGCCGCCGCAGGTTATGAGCCGGAGTTCGGAACGCCTACTTTTCCCGTAGATCTGGCCGGCGGGAAAGTTCGCCTTCGACTGAAGCGATGCGCCGTCGACGACGTACTCCACGACTACTCCGTCGGCGCGCCTCACGGTTAACTTCTGACCTCGCTTCAACGCGCCGAGGCGGTAGAAGACAGCGGTGTACTGGCTGCTGAACCTGGAGTCCAGATGGCCCACTATGACGGTACGGCCGGGTTCACCAGGGGCGGCGCTGTACTTGTACCACGCGGCGAGATAGGGCTTGTTCTCGGGCGGGATGCCGATGGTGCCGTCGGGGGCGTTACCTACCCCGATGAGGGGGGCGGCGACATCGATGGCGCCGATGTCGACTCGGACGGGCCGCGCGTTGGTCGTCGGCAGCTGCGTCGAACTGGGACCAGGCGTTGGTGACGCGCTCCTGTTACGGCTGGACCCGCCCGTGGTGTTCGTCGGTTTCGGTTGGGACGTCTTCGCAGCCTGCTTCGGTGGGGGCGTTGACGCGGCTGGTTCCGGTGGTGGCGTCGACGCAGCTGGTTCCGGTGGAGGCGTCGTCGCTACCGGCATCGGTGGTGGCGCCGCCTGGCCGAGTTGGTCAGAAGCGATCAGCCCGACGCCGCTCACCGCCATGAGCACGAGCATCAGGGTTACGGCGGCCCTCCGCGCCGCAGGTCGCGGGCGGAGGGCCAACCACAGAAGGTGTTTCACAGCATCCAGGCCTATGGTCAGGCCGCAGTGCTCTCACTGTGGGGGCGCCGGCGCCGCAGCACCAGGGCTCCACCAGTGATTGCCAGTCCCAGCAAGGCGCCGCCGGCGGCGGTCGCGGTGCCAGGACCAGTGCTCATGCTCGCGCCGTCGCCGGTGTTCGGCCCAGCGGGGGCGCCGACTGCTGGCGGGGTGGCGGAGTCACTGTTTCCAGGCGCTGACGCACGCCCAGCCTCAGGCGCGGGCCCGGAGGCGGTGTCTTCCGGTAGCGGCGTGAGTTCCTCGAAGTCCGCGCAGCGTTCGTTCGGGTCGAACGGGTCGTTGGCGTTGTCCGGGTTGACGGTGCAGTCCGTCTGCCAGACCTGCTGCTCGGTGTCGTTCTGCGTCACGATCGTGATCGCGACCTCGTTGCCGTGTGCGGTGATGGTCGCGCAGACGATCCCCTCCGGGATGGCATTCGCTCCCTCAGTCTCGGTGAACAGCACCCAGGGGTCGACACTCCCGCCGCCGCGGTTCTCCTTCCAGACCCACAGATCGTTGTCGGTTCCCGGCACGTAGACCAGGAACTTTTCGTTGTTCTGCTGGCTGGAGTCGATACATCCGTTGAACTTGTTCTTCGGCTTCTTCCACATCGGCAGCGCGGCCGCCTTCGGTGCTGCCGCGCCAACCGCCGCTGTGTTCTTGGTCGGCGATGCGGGTGCGGCGCTGGCCGAGCCCGGCATCGAGAGCAGGGCAAGCCCGCACGCCACCGTCAGACCAACGATGCGCAGTGGCTTACCAAAGGTAGATTTGCCCATCTGATTTCCCCCGTTCGTATCAGATGGTGTAACCAGTGCTATCTGCGTTCATCACAAGTCAGGTGATGTATCAGCCTGGTTCGCCATCAGATGGTTGCTTGAGACTGGTACCCGGGTCGTTGCGAAGACCAAACCGAGTTGATTCAGGCCGGAAATCTGCGTTTTCTTCTTTGCCTTTGTGACAGGCAATAGCCCGATCCGGACATACCTGCTTGAGGCGAGTACAGGAAGTGCAGCCACCCCAAAAAACTGTCATTCACCAATATCGCCATTCCTGGGAGCAATCCGGTTCCAATCCCACCCAATGGCAACGATGTTGCTCCGGTGGTGCATCCGCGCCAAGGAATGTCAACCGCGGGAGGCGAGCGGCCGGCCATTGCCTCGTCACTTCCCGCGCACGGTGTGAGGTGCCGGACCCGACCCGGCGGCACCCCAACGTCACCCCAATGGCTTGCAACGCATGGCGACGGGAGCCACGAGCAGGGCCTCCCGCCAGCGTTCCAAGCTGGTCAGGCGGGTTCGATTCCCCGTCACCCGCTCCACGCACTACCCGGGGTCAGCTGAGGTGTGACCTCCACCGAGCAGCACCCCTTCCCCGCCACGTTCGCCGCGGCCGGCACGGGTCACTTCTCCAAGCGCCCTAGTCCGCTACGGCCAGGTCGCCAGCCGCCGGGGTCATGGAGTGTGCCGGCCTCACTTCGCGACGCGAAGTTGCCAATGGCGTGGTCTCGCAGCCCGCTGTCGCCGAAGGTCCGCGAGGACTTCCGTGACCAGGTGTTCGCGCCGAACCCGCTCGGCTTGCACGCCGTGACAGGACACTCGGCCGACGACCTCAGGCGCCTTGACGACCACCTCGCGAGAGGCGCCCATCTGCAGGTGCGCGCCACTCTGCCGGCCGTACTGCGCCCACACGTCCTCGAGCCAAGCCCCGCCGATTCATCCAGGGCGTCGGTGTCCAGTTCTGGTCCGGTCCACTCGTGTCCGAGTTCTGCAGGTGTCTTACCTACCTTCGGTCCGGGCCGTAGGTTTGTCCCGCCTCAGCGCGCGTCCCGCGTCCAGGGCGTCGTCGTTCATGAGCGGCACACACCTCGAGAAGGCAGGTCGAGTCTTGTCCACTGCGCTGCTTCGTCGCCGGGGCCGAACTGTCCTCGTCGGAATCGTCGCCGTTCTCGTCGGCCTGCTGCCCGCCGCTGTCGCCTCCGCTGACACGGCCACCGTGACGACCGCCGACGGTCCAACCACCGTGGCGCGGGCACGGGTGGCGGCCGACGTGCTGATGTCCTCCTACGACCCGGAGAAGGCGTGGTTCCCCTCCAGTTGGTGGAACTCCGCCGTCGCCCTGCAGACCATCGGCGACTACATGCAGCGGACGGGTGACCGGCGCTACCTGCCGCAGTTGGACAACACGTTCCAGAAGGACCAGGGGAAGTTCCCGGCCGGTGAGTTGTCCGGCGACGAGCTGTGGGGCAACTTCACCAGCCGCGCCATCGACGACTCCGAATGGTGGGGCCTGACCTGGATCCAGGCGTACGACGTCACCGGCGACGCCAGGTACCTCCGGATGGCGGTCAAGATCGCCGAGTTCACCAACGGGTACTGGGACAACACCTGTGGTGGCGGCGTCTGGTGGAACGCGGAGAGAACGTACAAGAACGCGGTGACCAACGGCCTGTACGTCCGGCTGACCGCCGAACTGCACAACCGCATGCCCGGCGACAGGAGGTGGCTGGCCCGGTCGCAGGCCGCGTGGGACTGGTTCACCGGCAGCGGCATGATCAACTCGTCGGGTCTGGTCAATGACGGACTGAACGACGACTGCCAGAGCAACGGGCAGACCGTGTGGAGCTACAACCAGGGGCTGGCCATCGGCGGGGCGCTGGAGCTGTGGCGGGCGACCCGTGACCCGAAGTTGCTGAGTACGGCGCGCCGGCTCGCCGACGCGGCGATCGACGGGGGTCTCACCACCGACGGCGTACTGACCGAGGCCTGCGACTCCCTCGACCGGACCTGTGACGACAACGCCAAGCAGTTCAAGGGAATCTTCCTTCGCTACCTCATGGACCTGGCCGACACCACCCAGGCCGACAAGTACAAGGCGTTCGTGACCAGGCAGGCCGACACCATCTGGGCGCGAGACCACGACGCGGCCGATCGACTCGGCACACGCTGGGCCGGTGGCACCGGCACCGAGCACCCCAACGTGTTCGACTGGCGTACGCAGGCCAGCGCGCTGAGCGCCCTGATCGCCGCGGTGCCTGTGCCGGCACCGACGCGTTCGCTGGCCGCGACCACCTCGCCGGCCCAGCCGGTCGTGATGCCGGCCGGCAATGGTTCCACGAAGATCACTGTCAACGTCGGATTGTCGGCCACCGGGCCGGCCTCGCAGCCGGCGACTGCCAAGGTGACGGTCAGCGCGCCGGACGGCTGGACCGTCTCGCCGACCACCGGGACGGTCGTCCTCAGCCCGCACGGCAACGCGCACCCGGTCTACGGCACCTTCCCGGTGGAGGTCACGATCCCGGCGAACGCCGAGGACGGCCACCACGACGTGTCCGCGACGGTCACCGCCGACTCGGGGCTGTCCTTCAGTACGCGGTCGGAGGTGACGGTCGCGCACGAGATCGACTTCGACACCGGCACAGCCGCCGAGATGCCGTGGCTTTGGGACGCGGACGGCTCACAGAGCAACGGCGTCCAGAACCGCTTCGCCGACGGCAACCACTACTTCGTCTACAGGTTCCCGTTCCCGGCCGACACCGTGACGGCCCACGCCACCGTCACCATCGACAACGAGTACGTCGTCGAGGCCAGCTCCGACGCCGAGCACTGGACCACCGTCTCGAAGGAGACGGAGCGCATCACGGACGGCTCCAACAAGGCCGACCAGGTCATCGACCTGACCGCGCACCTCGGTCCGGACAAGGCGACCTACCTGCGGATCTCGGACTCCTTCCCCGAGGACGGCTGGGGAGGCCGCGTCTACCACGTCACCGCCACCACCACCACCGACGCGACCGACGCTGGCTAGGAGTTCCGGCGGGACAGCAACCGTCGCGTGCGGTCAGGCGGGTTGGAGTTGCGCGTCGTTCCGCTCCACTTCGCGCCGGGCGAGCATGGACAGGCGCACGATGCCGTACAGGCTCAGCAGTCCGACCCCGAGCGCGACCGAGGCAAGTACGTCGGTGGGCCAGTGCACGCCGAGGTAGACCCTGCTCACGGACACCAGCAACATCACCGATGCGGCGACCGAAGCCAGCAGTACGCGGGTCCGGACGGTGACCCCGCTCATGGCCAGGATGGCGACGATGCCCCACCCCACGGTCGCCTGAATCGTGTGGCCGGACGGATAGGACAAGCCGCCCGCGCCGGCCAGCCAGTCGGTGGCCGGCGGCCGGGCTCGGTGCACCCACTCCCGTACGACGGCATGGACCAGCAGCGCGGCCCCGTACGTCACCACGATCGTGACGGCCGGACTCCACGATCGGTGCCGACGGACCAACACGACGGCCGCGATCGTCAAGCCAGGCAGCAGAAACGTGTTCGAGCCCAGCCAGGTCGCGATCCGCAGCACGTCGTTCAGCCAGGCCTCGCGGTGATGCAGAACCCAGGCGTGGATGGTGGGGTCGACGGTCGCGAGTTCCTCGTGGGCGAGCACGTCCTGGGTCACACCGAGGAACACCCACGTCGATCCCACCGCCACTACCGTCGCGACGGTCATCGACAAGCCCGTCGGCACCGCGTGGTCGAGCCGGGCACCGACCCAGGCGACCGGACCCGGGAACCGCTCGCCCGCCCATGTGGCAGCCCGGCTCTCACGGATCCGCTGCCCCTGTCGCCGCCACCAGTCGCCGCGCGTCCGGCGGACCAGATACCCGGCCGCCGCCAGCAGGACGACCACGACCAGGACGCCCAGCCCGATGCGCGAGGCGAGGTGTTCGACGTGACGCCAACTGCTGCCGCCGACATAACCCAGCAGCACACACATGCCGCCCCAGGCGACGCCACCGGCGATGTTGAAGGCGGCGAACTTCGGATAGTGCATGCGCGCCATGCCCGACAGGCCGGGGATCATCACCCGCAACGCGGCGGTGAAGCGCCCGAGGAACACCGCCTTCCCGCCGCGCGCGGCCAGGTAGCGCTCCGCCCGATCGAAGTGTTTGTGGTTGACCAGCCGGCCCAACGTGCCTTCGAGCAGGCTCCGGCCGTACCTGCGCCCGATCAGGTAACCGACGGAATCGCCGACCACCGCACCACCGATCCCGGCGAGCAGGACCGCGGCCAGGCTCACCCGGTTCTCGAACGCCAGCACACCGCCGAGGATCAGCGCGATCTCACCGGGGAAGACGAAGCCCACGAACGCCGACGACTCCAGCGCGGGAAGCGCGAAAACGACCACCAGCGCCACCCACCCGGGCAGCGTCAGGATGTACGACGCAACCGTGCTGATCACGTGGCCACGCGGTCCCCGGTCCGACGGATCGTTTCGGACGGAGGTACGGCGGTCAGCAGTGGGCGCACCGGCGTACGAACCAGTGCGGCCACCAGCCACACCAGTGCACGGCGAAGGAGGGCGAAGCCGATCAGGGAAACCGCCGCTCCCACCACCAGCCCGGCCAGTACGTCACCGGGAAAGTGTGCGCCGACATACACCCGCGCAAACGCCATCACCACGGCCGCGAGAAGACCGACCAGGCCGAGACGGCGGCCCACCAGGAACAGGCCGGCCGTCACCGCTCCCGCCATCGTCGCGTGGTCACTGGGGAACGAGTAGTCGGCGCTACGGGTCACCAGGACCAGCACATGCGGCAGTGCGGTGTAGGGACGCGCTTCGTGGACGCCGTGCACGATCGGCTGGTTCACCCCGACGGCGACCAGGGTGCCCACCGGCGCCCACAGCGCGGCCGCCACCTTGGCCAGGTCACCGGTCCCGCGGGCGGTCCACCACCCCCACAGCAACAGGAGCGCGAACACGACCACACCGAACTTCGCGTACGCGGTGATCGGCGCGTGCAGCCACCCCGTCGCCCGCGAGAAGGCGTTGACGGCCCGGAACCACGCCGGATCGCCCGGCAGTTGCCCGGCGCCGGAGGCAAGCATCACTGCACCCATCAGACGGCGTTCTCCTACCGGTAGCGCGGCCGCGGCCGCACGATCATCTGGCGTCACCTACAGTCTTTGTAGGTGCAGGGTACTACTACACATTTTGTAGGTGCAGGAGGACGCGTGACGCTGGCTCGACGCGGGCACGGTGATCTTGAACAGGAGATCCTCGCCGCCCTCGCCTCGTCCGACGGCCCGATGACCGCGGGCCAGGTCCGCGAGCGCCTCGGCGAGGCGTTGGCGTACAACACGATCACGACCGTGCTCAGCCGGCTCCACCGCAAGGGACGGGTCACCCGCACTCCCGTCGGACGCGGATTCGGCTACCAGGTGGTGCGCGACCCCGCCCAGGTGACGGCGTTCCAGATGAGACGCCTGCTGGACGCGGACACCGACCGCGGTGCGGTTCTCACCCGGTTCGTCGGCAGTCTTTCCCCGGAGGACGAGGAACTACTGACGCAACTGCTCCGATCGACCGACCAGGAGTGATCCGTGATCGCTTCGGTTCTTGTCGTCCTGGTCTGTGCGGGAATGTACGGCTGGTCCGCGCCGGTGCTGGCCCGCAGCCTGTCCCCCGCCATGGCGACCAGGCTGCTGGTCCCCGCCGGCATGGCGGTCAGCACGGCGGTGTGGTTCGTGCTGGCGGTCACGGCGTTCACCTGGATCGGCCAGGACGCGGAGATCGCCGAGCTCGGCCCGTGGTCGCCCCAGCGAGTACGAGCACTGGCACCGATCGCGCCCGGGATCGCCGAGATCGCCCTCGGCATTCTTGCCGTGGTGTGCGTACGGACGGTTCTGCGGCTGGTCGCGCGGACCCGCGCGTTGCTGCGGATCCATCGCCTCTGCGGGGGGCTCGGGCGACCCGGCGCGGTGGTGGTGGTCGACAGCGACGTGCCCGACGCGTTCACCACGCCGGAGGCCACCGGGCGGATCATCGTCACCAGCGGCATGCTGGCAACGCTGACCGACGACGAGCGAGCGGCCCTCGTCGCACACGAACGGTCCCACCTCCGGCACCGGCACAGTTGGTGGATCCTCGCCGCGGAGGTCGCCGCCGCGGCGAATCCGTTCCTCTCTCGTACGTCCCAGGCCGTACGCCATGCGGTGGAGCGCTGGGCCGACGAGGACGCCGCTGTGGACGTGGCGGACCGGCGCCTCGTCGCACGGGCGCTGGCCCGGGCCGCCCTCACCCGTCAGGCACACACCCGGGCACTCTCCGCGCCGTCCGACAGCGCCGCGACCGCGGCGGTCGGAGGTGACGTACCCACCAGGGTTCAGGCGCTCATGGACCCGCCCACCCGGCACGTGCGTGCCGGTGTCGCCGCTCTCGTCGCGTTACTGGTCGTGGTGACCACGGCAGGAGCCGTCGTCGAACGCCAGGGTGAGCACCTGTTCGAGGAAGCCACCACCACGTCGGCACCGCACCACTGACGTACGCCGAAATCTTCAGGAAGATCCGGGCAGTCCCTGAGCGAATTCGGGCCGCTGTTGTGATGGGCTCTGGACGTGAACGATCTGCTGATACGCATCGTGGATCCGGCGTTCGGACATCCACGGGGAATCCTCGGCCGGCTCGGCGGCCGCCTGATGGCACGCGGCAACGCCGAGCAGGAACGATGGGCGGTCGACTCCGGTGATCTGAAACCGGGCGAACACGTCCTGGTCGTCGGCCACGGCCCAGGCGTGGGTCTGGTGCTCGCGGCACGCGCGGTGGGGCCGACCGGGCACGTGGTCGGTGTCGACCCGTCCGAGACGATGCGCCGCATGGCTGCGGAACGCTGCGCGGCCGAGATCCCGAACGGCACCGTCGAGATTCGCGACGGAACCGCCGAGGTCACCGGCGCCGAGCCGGCGAGTCTCGATGTCGTCATCTCGGTAAACAACGTGATGCTCTGGCAGCTTGCCGACGGATTCGCCGAGATCGCACGGGTGCTGCGGCCCGGTGGACGGCTCGTCCTCACTGTCCATCGGCACGTCCTCGGCCGACCGCCGGAGGATCTGCAGCGGGCGGCGGAGGAAGCGGGCTTCCACGAGGTGGCACTCAACCTGCGTCCTCGCCGAAGGAACAGCCCCGCCGTGGAACTGACCGCGCAGAAGCCCGCTGCCTGATCCGGCAGGGTGCGCGGTCCTCCTGGTGCGTAAGGACATTTCGCGCTGACACGGAGTCCGCGATGACGGTCAGGCGTACGTCGCTGTCAGGCTCGTGAGTTACCGTGAAGCGCGAACGGCCGGCACGAGGAGCGGTGATGATCAACAGGTCGGGGCAGGCCGTCATGCGGCTGCTCGTCCTCGGCCTGCTCACGCTCGGGGTCATGGGCATGCACACGCTCGGGCACCCCTCCTCCCACCACGCGCCGGCCGACGCGGCAATGGCCATGGGCGGAGAAGCTCCGTCGATCACGCCAGGCATGCATCTCCTGGCGCCGTCCCACCAACCGGGCGCGCCCGGTATGGCCCTGAACCCGCTGTCGGTCTGCCTGGGCGTACTCACGGCGCTCGGCCTGGCCATCGCCCTCCGCCTGGTGTGGCTTCGCCGGGTCAGGGGTACGGCGGCGCGGCGATCGCTCGCAGTGGGAGTCGGCGGGTCCGCGACACGCGGACCACCCGGGTGGCCTGTCGGCCTTCACCTCGCCGACCTGTCGGTGCAGCCGATCTAGGAACGCCATCCCGGTCGCGACGCCTCGTCGCGCCCGGACTTCGGCGTACTCCCACACTGCTGCACTTCCACGATCGTGAGGTAACACCGCCATGCGTCCAGTTGATCGACGCTCCCTTCTTCGCGCCACCCTTGCCACCGCCGGCGCCGGCCTGCTCGCCTCCTGCGGTGACGGCGACACCTCGGCCGGATCCATGGACCACGAGTCGATGGGCCACGGCTCCATGGGTCACGACTCTGCTGCCACTCCCACCGCACATCCCTCCGGACGCCTGCCGGCGGGATTCGTCGACCCGAACGGCCCGCAGGTCCGGGCAGCCGAGGCGGCCCGCAAGCCGGGCAGGATCCGCGACGTACGACTGACCGCCACCGCCGGCGAGATCGACCTCGGTGGCAAGACCGTCACCACGTGCACCTACGGCGGACAGCTTCCGGGCAGGCCGATCAGGGTCAGGGCGGGCGAGGTGGTCCGCGCACGGCTGACCAACCAGCTCCCCGACGACACCACCGTGCACTGGCACGGTCTCTCCCTGCGCAACAACGCCGACGGCGTACCCGGAGTCACCCAGAAGAACGTCCCCGCAGGGAAGGAGCTCACCTACGAGTTCACCGCTGCCAACCCTGGCACGTACTGGTTCCATCCCCACACCGGCCCGCAACTGGACCGCGGTCTGTACGCACCACTGATCGTCGACGACCCGAACGAACCGCTCGCCTACGACGACGAGTGGATCGTCGTCCTCGACGACTGGCTGGACGGCGTCACCGGCACCCCCGACGAGGTTCTTGCCGAACTCCGCCGCGGGATGGGTGGTGGCATGAGTGGCGACGCCGGTCACATGATGATGGGCGCCACGAGTCCGTTGCTCGGTGGCGATGCGGGTGACGTCCGCTATCCCCACTTCCTTGTCAACGGCAGGTTGCCCAGCGCCCCGGCGACCTACCGCGGCAAGCCGGGGACCCGACTGCGGATCCGGTTCGTCAACGCCTCCGGGGACACCGCGTTCCGGGTCGCCCTCGGCGGGCATCGCATGACGGTCACCCACACCGACGGGTACGCCGTGAAGCCGGTGCAGACCGATGCTCTCCTGCTGGGCATGGGCGAACGCTACGACGTCCTCGTCACCCTCGAGTCCGGCGTCTTCCCGCTGGCCGCCCTGGCCGAGGGGAAGAAGGCCGCCGCACTCGCGGTCGTACGTACGGGCTCGGGCTCGGCTCCGAGTGCACGCACGCGTCCACGGGAACTCGACGGCCACGTGGTCTCCTACCGCGAACTGCGGCCTGCCGAGGGTGTGCGGCTCGCCAACCGTGCCCCGGACCGTACGCGGACGTTCAGGCTGACGGGCTCGATGATGAAGTACGACTGGGCCTTCGACGGAAAGCCCTACGCCCTGTCACAGGTCACCCCGGTGCGGGCCGGCGAACGCGTACGGCTCAACTTCGTCAACACGACCACCATGTGGCACCCGATCCACCTGCACGGGCACACGTTCGCCCTCGGCAACGGGCTGCGCAAGGACACCGCGATCGTGCTGCCCCACAGAACACTCACGGTCGACTTCGACGCCGACAACCCAGGAATCTGGATGGTGCACTGCCACAACGTCTACCACGCGGAGGCCGGCATGATGACGCTGCTCGGCTATCGGGCGTAGGGGCACACCGACCGGAAATGCCCGGGCCGCGACGGACCACCCCGAGCGGTCGCGGCCCGTTCCGCCCGAGGATGCTCGCCGGTGCGCTCAGCCGAGTCACGGTGACAGGCTTGCTGCACACGATTCGCGCTTGCGCAGGCATGGCTGTTCGAGGGGTGCTGCAATCGGATTCGGGTGTGATTCTTGTCAGGTGACCTCAGCTCCCACCAGCAACCACGGGCATGGGCATGGGCATGGGCATGGGCACGGCCACGCGCACGGACACGGGTCTCGATCGTGGCTCGCCAGGCTCCGGCATGTCGTCACACCCCACAGTCATGACAGCGCCGACGTGGTCGACGGCGCACTGGAGTCCAGCAAGCGAGGCATGCGTGCCCTGTGGATCTCCTTCGCCGCCCTGACGGTCACCGCGCTCGCCCAGGCTGTCCTGGTCAGCGTGACCGGTTCGGTGGCTCTGCTGGGCGACACCCTGCACAACGTCGCGGACGCGCTGACCGCGGTCCCCCTCGCGATCGCGTTCCTCCTGGGCCGTCGGGCCGCGACGAGCCGGTTCACCTACGGACTCGGCCGCACCGAGGATCTGGCCGGGCTCGTGGTGGTCCTCGTCATCGCCGTCTCCGCCGGGCTCGCCGCCTGGGAGGCCGTCGACCGGCTGACTCATCCGCGGCAGGTCACGAACCTGGGCTGGCTCGTTCTGGCCGGCATGGTGGGCTTCGTCGGCAACGAACTCGTCGCCCGCTACCGCATCAAGGTCGGCAAGCAGATCGGTTCGGCCGCGCTGGTCGCCGACGGGCTACATGCCCGCACCGACGGATTCACCAGCCTGGCCGTCCTCCTCTCCGCCGGAGGAGTCGCGGCCGGGTGGTCGTGGACCGACCCGGTGGTGGGCCTGCTGATCGCCGTCGCCATCGTGAGCGTCTTGTGGGGCGCGGCCCGCGAGGTCTTCGGCCGGCTTCTGGACGGAGTGGACCCCGGCCTGGTGCGCCTCGCCGAGCAGGTAGGGGCCGACACTCCCGGCGTCGCGGCGGTGCAGGCCGTACGCCTGCGATGGGTCGGCCATGCCCTTCACGCGGAGATCGACATCGCCGTCGATGCGCGGTTGAGCGTCGTCGACGCCCACCACATCGCCCACGATGCCGAACACCGACTGCTGCACGCGGTGCCTCGCCTTGCCCGCGCCAACATCCACACCAATCCCCTCGGCCCGCAGGGTCGGCTCGCGCACAGCCGCACCGCGCACCACAACCGCGGTTGACAGGCTTCGCACTATTTCCGCTACGGGGTCAGGGCCGGTGACCATGGTTCGGCCACCGGCCCTCGACCTGGCGAACGCGCCTGTCGGTCAGGCGGCGACCTTCTCGGCCGGCTCGGCGTCCGTCGCGGCCCCGGCTCGCCTGCTCCGGATGGTGACGACAGCGAGCACGGCCCCGAGGAGGGCTACCACTGCCGCCGCCACGAAGGCGGCCGAGAAGCCGTCGGTGAGTGCTGTGAGGTCGCCGATCCTCCCGGCCCCGTTGGCCGTGGCGATGGCGGTGACGACGGCGAGGCCGAGCGCGGAGCCCACCTGGTAACTGACGTTGACGATTCCGGACGCCAGGCCGCCGTCCTCAGGCGGCGCGGCCGAGATCGCGGTGCCCAGCGACGGGATGAACGCGAGGCTCATACCGAGCGCGGCCAGCAGGCTGGCGGGAAGGACGTCGACCCAGAAAGTCCCGTCAGGGCGTACGAACGACAGCCACCCCATCGCGGCGGCAAGCAGCGCGAGACCGGTCACGATCATCGTCCGTACGCCGAAGCGGGCCATCGCCTTGGGCGCGAACACGATCATTCCCAGCATGATCAGTCCGGTCATCGGCAGCAGCGCCGCGCCGGCGGGAAGCTCGCTGTAGCCGAGTACCTGTTGCAAGTAGAGGTTGAGGAAGAACCACATCGGAATCCACGCGGCACCGAGCAGCAGCTGCGCGAGGTTCGCCCCTGCCAGGTTGGGCCGCCGGAAGATGGACAGCCGCATGAGGGGCTCGCGCCGGTTGGCCTGGATCACGACGAACGCGACGAGCAGGACGAGCGCGGCCGCCAGTACGCCGAGGGTCGAGCCGGAGAGCCAGCCCACCTCCGGAGCACGCACGATCCCGTAGACCGCAAGCGCCAGGCCGGCGGTGACCGCGGCCGCGCCAACCACGTCGACGGATCCACCGCGTCCTCCCCCGGCCGGCATGAGTGCCCGGCTCCCGAGGAGGGCGAGGAGAGCCACCGGCGCGTTCACGAAGAAGACCCATGGCCACGAGGCGTACTGCGTGAGCACTCCGCCGAGGAACACCCCCGCCGTACCGCCGGCCGGCGCCGCAGCTCCGTACAGCGCCAGCGCCTTGGTGAGCTCCTTCGGATCGGACCCGAACAACGTGAACAACAACGTGAGCGCGGACGGCGCGATCAGCGCGGATCCAGCGCCCTGCACGGCTCGTGCGGCGAGCTCGACACCGGGGCTGCCGGCCAGGCCGGCCGCCAGCGATCCGACCAGCAGGGTCGCCCAGCCGGCCGCGAAGACCCGACGGGCCCCCAACAGGTCCGACAGCCGGCCACCCAGCAGCAACAACCCGCCGAACGCCACGACGTAGGCGTTGAAGACCCAGGACAGGTTCTCCTGGGTGAAGCCCAGATCAGCCTGGATCCTCGGCAGCGCGACACCGATGATCGACGTGTCCATGATCACCATGAACTGCGCCATGGCGATCAACCCCAGCGCCAGCCCGCGCCGCCGCGCGGGTCTGTGGACGGAACCCATCTCTCCTCCTCGACTCGAAGTGCGTGACCGGGCCATTGATACCATACGGGGGTACCCTATTTGCTTGTTAAGCTGAGTTCGTCCGACTGGAGGGCCGGTCGGTGAGAGTGCGGAACGTCCACCGAGCGAGGCGCGCTGGTCGGCCGGAGAACGACCGGTTCAATGGACGGCGTCGCCTCGGCTACCTATAGGGGGTATGCACGCGGGTTAAGAGCAACGCTCACGGCCGCAGAGTCTTCTGCCGGTCGGTAGCATCGGCGCGTGGATGCCGACCAGGTGCGCGAACTCGCGTCGGGCTTTCCCCTGACCGGAAGCGCGGCGACCTATGGGTCACTCCTGGCTGCGTGTGGCCGCTTCGCCGAACTCGGCCAGAAGTGCGGCCCAGGCGTCCCGCTCCCGCGCTGGTGACGCGAGGTCGGCCAGCCGCCCGCAGTCCCGTAGGAGATCGTCATACAGGCCTTCACGGTTACGTTCGACGCGGTACAGCAGCTCGGCAAGGGCCTCGCCGTCCCCGACCGGGAAATAGCCGGGGTAGTCCGCGCCGAGAATCCCTTCCGTACCAGGGATCTTCGTGGCGACGACCGGCACGCCGGCCGCCAGCGACTCAGAAACCACATTCGCCCCGCCCTCGTGCCGCGAGGGGCAGACCAGCAGGCGGCTGCGGGCCAACAACCGCTGGGCGTCCGGCGGCGGGACTTCACCCAGCCAGGTGTAGCGCGAATTCGTCCGCGACTCCTCCTCGGCCCGGGCTCCGAGTTCGGGCTCGATGACCGCACCGGCGTGTTGAACCCGAATCGTCGAGTCGGCAGGGAGCATACGTACGGCTTCGGCCACCAGGAGCGGATCCTTGACCTGCCGTACGTGCGCGAGAAGGGCGACCGCGAAGTGGGCCTCCTCCAGAGAGGGGGGCGCAGCACTGTCGGGCGGTGGTCGTTCGGCCGACTGCTCGATGACGCGGGCCCGCCCCCGCAGATACTCGGGGATCTGCTCCACCCCGAGCGACTGGAGGACGACCAGCCGGTCGGCCGCGGCCAGGACTCCGGGGTCGACGCCGGTGCTGTCCAGGTCGGGATAGAGGTCGGTGCCGGTGAGCGCGAGCACGATCGGAGTGGCCGGGTGCTCGGCCCGGGCCCGTCGTACGGCATCGGCACTCTTGCGTGCGTGCAAGGCGATCAGCAGGTCGGTCGGGCCGCCATCGTAGGTCTGGGTGACCTCGACCGAATGGCCGAGCTCGCGCAGGATGGCCGCCCAGCGCAGCGCGGTGACGCGGTTGCCGTGGTAGCTGCGCGGCGGAGCCGGGGTGACCAGGCAGATCCGCATCGGTCCCCCCGGCCCGTCAGCTCGCTGAGTCCGCAGAGCCCACGGCCGCGGTCCGGAACCCCGCGAGCACGTCGCGCCGGTCGGGCGTGAAGTAGTTGCGCAGCGTCCCCCGGATGAACCGCGACCGGGTGGCCCAGGCCCCGCCGCGCAGCACCTTGCGGCTGCCGAACCACGGCCAGGAGTTGTCCCGGTAAGGGTCCTGCTCGAAGTTCGGGTACGGCTCGAACGTGGTGGCCGTCCACTCCCACACGTTGCCGACCATCTGTCGGCAGCCGAACGCACTGTCCCCCGCGGGGTAGGCGCCGACGTCGGCGGTGCCGAGCTGCTGCCAGTCCAAGTTGGCGTGCTGGGCCTCCGGCGCCTCGTCTCCCCACGGAAGCCTCCGCTTTCGCGGGGAAAGTCCGCCCGACCCGTCCGGCTGCCCGATCGCCGCGGCCTCCCACTCCGCTTCTGTGGGCAGCCGCCGGCCGGCCCACCGGCAGTATGCCTCGGCCTCGTACCAGCAGACGTGGCTCACCGGCCGGTGCGGCTCCAGGGGTACCCAGCGGTCGAAGTCGCGGCGTTCCCAACCGTTCGCCCCGCGCCGCCAGTAGACCGGAGCGTCCGCTCCGGCGCCACGCCGCCAGGCCCAGCCGTCGTCGCCCCACACCTCCCGTCGCCGGTAGCCGCCTTCGTCAACGAAGGCGGCGTACTCGGCCTGTGTCACCGCCGCCCTGGCCAACACGAACGGTGCGAGGTCGACCGGATGGACCCACTTCTCGTTGTCGTGGACGAACTCCGCGTCCCGATCGGCACCGAGGAGGAACCGACCCCCCGGAATCGAGGCGTCCCCCTCCAGCGGGCCGCCTCCCCCCGGCGCGTCGGGCACCTCGCTCGGTACGGCCGCCCCGGGCAGTGTGGGTGCGGGGTAGCCGAGCGTCTGCCGCGTGTACGTGAGCGCCTCGGTGTGCATGTCGTGGTGGTGCACGGCATACCGGCTGATGTACCGCAGCTGCGCGGTCGCCTCCGGCCGCCCGAGCCGGTCCGCCACCCGCTCGGCGACCTCGTCGATGTAGCCGAGCGTCTCCTTCCGCGACGGAAGCACCAGTGACCAGCGGGTGTCGTGCGGGATGGCGCCGGAATCCCAGATCGCGTCACCGTGGCCGAAGATCGGCGGCTCCGCCAGGGCACGCCGCAGCACGAACGTCTCCATGAACCACGTGATGTGGCCGATCTCCCAGATCAGTGGGTTGATCGTCGGGATCTTCGGCCCGACCATCTGCTCGTCGGACAGGTCGGCGACCAGTTCGGCCAGCCGGCTGCTCGCGTCCCTGACCCAGCCGGCCAGCTCCTCCGCGGTCAACGACCGCGCATCCGTCGTACTGCCCACGAGGCGCTCCTCCGTTCTCTCCGCCAGACAACTCCGTCCGAGGAGGGACACGAGGTCTCGGCCGAACGGCTCTGTCGTGGCTAGGCTGCAGGAGCGAACCTACCGAAGGGGACGGCCATGAACCACCAGCCGAGGCGGCTCACCAGCTACAGCCACCGGGCTGGTTGAGCTGGCAAACTCGCCCCTGGCGAGCTGGCGCAGGTCCTGCGCCACCTGAACGCCGGTCACCCTGACCTGATCGTGGGGACCGAGACAGGCGACGACGCCGCGGTGTGGCGCCTCGACGACAACCGCGCCCTCGTGTCGACCGCCGACTTCATCACACCGATCGTCGACGACGCCCGGGTCTGGGGTCGGATCGCGGCGGTCAACTCGGTGTCCGACGTGTACGCCATGGGTGGCCGCCCGCTGTTCGCGCTCAACCTGGTCTGCTGGAACGCGGCCGAACTCTCCCACGCCCTGCTCGACGAGGTGGTCGCCGGCGCGGCCGAGGTCGCCGAGGAGTGCGGCTTCGTGATCGCCGGCGGTCACACGGTCGACGACCCGCAACCGAAGTTCGGGCTGAGCGTGGTCGGTGAGGTGCATCCCGACCGCGTGCTGCGCAACTCCGGCCTGCGCGCTGACGACGTGCTGGTGCTCACCAAACCCGTGGGTACCGGTGTCATCTCCACGGCGTCCAAGGCCGGCGAGGCGTCCGACGAAGCGGTGGCAGCGATGGTCGCGTCGATGAGCCGTACGAACGCCGACGCCTCGGCCGTGGCGCTGGACGCGGGCGCCGGCGGTTGCACGGACGTGACCGGGTTCGGCCTGCTCGGCCACCTCGGTCAGATGGCGCGGACGTCCGAGGTGGACGTCGACCTCGACACCGCCGCCGTACCGGTGCTTCCCGGCGCGCGCGACCTGGCCGCCGAAGGTCACCTGCCCGGGGGATCCGCGCGCAATCTGGAGTGGATCCGCGACCGGCTGGACCCTGGACGCACCGATGAACTGACCGTGAGCCTGCTCGCCGACGCGCAGACCTCCGGTGGCCTCCTTTTCGGAGTGACGCCAGACGCGGTGCCGAAGGTGCTCGACCGGCTCGAGTCCACCGGCCACACCTGTGCCGTCGTGGGACGCGCCACACCTGGAACAGGACTGCTGCGCCTACGACAGTGAAGGCGGAGAAAACGCCATGAGCGAACACACCAGGGCCGCGGGCAGGGACGCTCGAACTGCGCCACCCTCATCGTCGGCTCTTCCTTCATCACCGTCGTCCACACCGTCGGGGCCATCGGCCAAGAGCATGCTGGTCGGGCTGACCGTATTTGTCGTACTTCTTGTGGGCGCGCTGACGTGGGCCAAGTGGCTGCCGTACGTCCACAAGACGGCCGGGGTTCTCCACAGCGGCAGACTGGACGCCACCTCCTCCATCACCGACGGATCCGGTGCGCCACCGGCACCTTCATGGCATGCGGCCTGGTCCTTCGGGCTGGCGTACTTCAAGTCGGTGTGGATGGCGCTGCTCGCCGCGCTGGTCATCGCCTCGGCGGTGGAGGCGTTCCTGCCGCGGCAGTGGCTGCTCCGCGTGCTCACCAGCGGGCCGCGACGCCTCGGCGGGTCGCTGGCCGGCGGGCTGCTCTCGATGCCCTCGATGATGTGCACCTGTTGCACCGCCCCGGTGACGGCTTCGCTTCGTCGCAGTGGCGTGCCGACCAGTTCGGCCCTGGCGTACTGGATCGGTAACCCCACCCTCAACCCGGCTGTGCTGGTCTTCATGGCGGTCGTACTGCCCCTGCAGTGGGTGGGCGTGCGGATCGTGGCGGGAATCCTTCTCGTCTTCCTCGTCCCGCCGCTGGTCGCGCGGCTGAGCCCGCAGCCGACCGCGGAACCCACCTGGTCGGCGGACGAGGAGACCGACACCAGCGTGACCCCACGTGCGGCACTGGGTCGGTTCGCCCGGACGTTCGGCAGGCTGTCACTCACGCTCGTGCCGGAGTACCTCGTCATCGTTCTGGGACTCGGCGCCGTCCGCGCGTGGATGTTCCCGATCAGCGGGCATCTGGCCGAGTGGGGCGTCCTCGCACTGGTCGTACTCGCCGTTGCCGGGGCGCTGTTCGTCATTCCCACGGCCGGAGAGATCCCGATCATCCAGGGACTCCTCCACGCCGGCCTGGGCGCGGGTCCGGTGGGGGCGCTGCTCGTCACCCTTCCGGCACTGAGTCTCCCGTCGCTTATCATGCTGCGGCGGTCGTTCCCGGCCCGCGTCCTGCTCGCCGTGCTCGGCGCCGTCGTGGTCGTCGGCATCGGGACAGGTCTCGCTCTCTGGGCGTTGTAGCACAGAGGTGTCAAGGCACGGTTGTCAGCTGTCGGTACGACGACGGCCCGGCGGCTCCGTACTCACTGATCGCCAGGTCGAAGCTCGCGTCCGGATAGGGCACCTGCTCGGCGTTGCCATGCAGCAACGGAAAGCTGATCCCGAACTCCTCCTGCATCGCCTGCGCCGCCGCAAGCTGCTTCGCGGAGTTGTCGATCCCTACCGGTCTCCCACCGGCACGGGCGACCCATGACGACACGTACCCGGTGCCGCAGCCCAGCTCGATGACGTCCTTGCCGCGGCGCGCATGCCGCAACCGCTGTGCCGCAGCCGCCTCGCCGAAACCAGGCTTCGTGTCGTCCGGCTCTACGACCTCAGACGAGACCTGCTCGCCAGGGATGGTCCGGCGCGGTGAGAGCGAGCGCGTCGTCCATCCACTGCCGTGCCTGGCGATCCAGCACCGGCAGGGCGGCCGCGCGGTCGGCTTCGTCCTTCGGCCGCGCACCCCTGGCCTTGTAGAACAGCTGGACCTCCGGAACGAGGAACGGCGTTCCGTCCGGAGAACGAAGCCCGAGCGAGGAGATCGGTCGACGGATCCGGCGGTCGCGGCGAGACACCCACTCCTCGCCCTCGGCCTCGTCCAGCATCACCTGGACCCGCCACGGACCGTCCGGGCGTTCGCGGCACCAGATGTCGTGCACCGACTCGGGCAGGGTCTCCCCCGCGGGCCACGGCCGGAGAGTGCCGGGAGGGTCGGCCGCGTGGATGTCCCATCCGCGCAACACCTCGTGCACCTTCTCCTGATCACGGCGCAGGAGAAGTACGTCGACGTCGTCGTGAGAGCGGAACGCACGGCCGAGGAACAACTCGATCGCGTACCCGCCCGCGATCCACCACGGCGTCGTCAACGTGCCGAAGAGCCCGGCGACCTCTCCGACCGACATTGGCTCCCACGGCCCAAGATCTGCACCCATGCGGGCCAGCCTGGCATCAGTGGTGCTCGTTCGTCACGGCGTTTTGAGCGCGTGGCCGACCGCCTGACTCCCAGCACGTGGGCGATCACGTCGTCCACCATGCCGTCCGGGATGGGACGGTGGGCGACGAACCGGCGGTAGAAGAACGGGCTGGTGAGCAGGTCGGTGACCAGCTCCGCATCGAGGTCGTCGGGAAGCTGGCCGCGCGCGCGGGCACGTTCGAGTACGACGAGGACCGGCTCGCGTCGGCGTTCGGTCAGGTCGGCGTGCAGGGCGGCCAGGGCCGGGTCACGTTCGGCGGCGTCGACGAACGCGGCGAGCAGGCGGGGGAACGGCGTTTCCTCCAGCAGCCTGACGAACGCGCCGAGCAGGTGCGCGACATCGGCCTCGACCCGGCCGGTGTCGGGGACCGGGAACGGCTGGAACGTCGCGTCCATGGCGTCGACCAGGAGGGCACCGGCGCTGTCCCAGTGGCGGTACAGCGTGGCCTTGCCGGCGTTCGCGCGCCGGGCCACCGCCTCCATGGTGAAGCCGGGCAGGCCGTGCTCGTCGAGCACCTCCAGGGCGGCGCGCAGGACTCGCTGACGCGCGCCGGCGCCTCGCGAGATCGGCTGCCGCGGATCCTTCGGCTTCGGTGCGGACGGCTTGACCGAAGACATTGCCACACCTCCATCGGACGCGTACCGTCCATCCTAAAGGAACGGATCCGTATCGATACGATCCGGCCGATTCCGGCGGGAGGTTCCTCGAATGAGTCGTACGACAACCGCGTCCCGGCCGGCGGCTCCAGCGCCTTCGGCCCGGCCCCGTTGGCGGGCCGGCCTCTACTGGACGGCCACCGCACTCCTGGTCGGGGAGTGCGCGATCGGCGGCGCGATGGACCTGCTGCGCATGCCGCCGTTCTATCCGGTGATGATCGAGCTCGGGTATCCCAGCTACCTCTCCACGATCATGGGTACGGCGAAGATCGCCGCCGCCGTGGTGCTGGTGGCGCCCCACCTGCCCCGGCTGAAGGAGTGGGCGTACGCCGGAGTCATGATCGACCTGCTCGGCGCCATCGCGTCGACCGTCGCTGCGCACCAGCCGTTGAGCGGCCTGGTCGCGCCGTTCGCGTTCGCCGGCCTGGCCCTGCTGTCGTGGGCACTGCGTCCGCCCACCCGCCGCCTCTGAATCCTGGGCACGTCGAAGCGCGTTGCCTAGCATGGGCCGCGTGCCGCGCGCTGGAGTGATCCTGGTCGAGAACGGAAGCGTCGCCGCGGTCGAGCGGGTTCGATCAGGCAGGCGTTATCACGTGTTGCCGGGCGGTCAGCTCGAATCCGGCGAGGACTACGTGCACGCGGCGGTACGCGAGGCGGCGGAGGAGCTCGGTGTCGAGGTACGCATCACCGGACTGGTCGCCGTCGTGCACTTCCACGGCCGTGAACAGCGCTACTTCCTCGCCCGTTCGGTGGGCGGCACGTTCGGCACCGGCGACGGACCGGAGATGGACAGCCCGGCCGACTCCGCGTCAGGAAGTTACCGTGCGGTGTGGCTGCCCACGGACTCACTGCTCGCCGCGGACCTACGGCCATGCCCCCTTGCCGAACGCATGCAGCAGTCCGCATCCCTGTCGTCCTGGCAGGCGCTCCTGACCGATCCCCTGGTCATCCACGAACCCGCAGCCGACCGGTAGAACGGGCACATGCCGGAGTAGCCACGAAGGGCAGAGAACTCAGTACACGTTGGCGAACGGGCCCGGTAGGCGACGGTGCTCGCCGCCGCGCTCGGCGAGGTCGATCCCCGCTGAGCGCGGACGGTCACCGAGCTCGCCCGCGGTGCGCGTCGTTGTCAGCGGGCCGGGTCAGTGGATCCGGGCGAGGAAGTCCAGCACGCGGCGGGTCAGCAGCTCGGTGGCCGCCTGGTCGTACGACGACAGCGAGGAGTCGGCGAACAGGTGCTCCTTGCCCGGATACAGGAACAGCTCGGCGTCCTCGACCGAGCCGACCAGCTCCCGTGCGGCGTCGAGGTCGCCCTCGTCGGCGAAGATCGGGTCGCCCTCCATCCCGTGCACCTGCACGGGAACGCCCGCCGGCCACGTGCCGAACTCCGCAACCGGCACGCAGGAGTGGAAGAACAACGCGCCCCGGGCGCCGGCCCGGGTCTGGGCCAGCTGCTGCGCAGCCATGACGCCGAGCGAGAAGCCCGCGTAGACGAGGCCGTCACCGAGCCCCTCGGCGGCGGCGAGCCCACGTGCGTTGACGGTCCCGAACCCGGTCTCCCGCGCGTACCCCAGACCGTCCTCGAGGGTCTCGAACGTGTGCCCCTCGTAGAGGTCCGGCACGTGCACGGTGTGGCCGGCCCGGCGCAGCTCGGCCGCGAAGGCCTCCACTCCCTGAGTCAGTCCCTGCGCGTGGTGGAACAGCACGACCTCGGCCATGGCGTCGCTCACTTTCGATGCTAATGATCCAAATATCTCGAACGATCGACGATGCTAGTCTGATCGAACTATGTCGAGCAATACCCCTGCCCCGGACTACGACCTCGACGACCGGCGCGAGCTCACCACCGCCGAACAGGTGCGGGCGATCAGCGACCCGTTGCGTACGACCCTCCTCGGGCTGCTGCACGAGCGGGCCGCGACCGTGACGGAGCTGGCGGCTGCGGTGAAACGCCCGAAGAGCACGGTCGCCCACCACGTCAACCTCCTCGTCCGGGCCGGCCTGCTCCGAGTCGTCCGCACCCGGCGGGTCAGGGCGATCGAGGAGCGCTACTACGGCCGCACCGCGCGGATGTTCTACGTGGGCCTCGGCCGGCAGTCCGCCGACGGGGACACGCTCCCGCACGACTTCAACGACTTCGAGGTCGCGGCGAAGGAGTCGGCCGCGGCATACGAGGACGGCCGGATGCGCGCCTTCCTCCGGCACGCGCGGATTCCCGAGGAACGCGCGAAGGAGTTCTGGCGACGGGTCGACCAGGTGATCCACGAGTTCGACCAGTTGCCCCGCGCCGGGGACACGGTCTACGGCTTCGCGGTCGGGCTCTACCCGATGCCCGACTACCCGACCCTGCCGCCGGCATCTGAGGATGCGTCCGAGGAGGATTCGGACTGAGGGACGTCTGCGGCGATGCCGCCATCGTGGAGGCGTTTCCCGTACACGACCTGCGGCCCGTCCCTGTGCGGCTCGCCCGGGCCGACCAGCGTCCAGCCGCAGCGTTCGTACAGCCTCCGCGCCCTGGTGTTGGCAGCCTGCACGTGCAACTGCGCGCCCTGGTAGCCGACAGACGCCAGGGCCCGCTCGGCGAAGCTCAGCACGCCCCGGCCGTATCCGAGTCCCCAGTACGCCGGGGCCACCGCGACCAGGCTGACGTGCGCCTCGGTCTCGGACAGAACGCCGTCGGCCGAGCGCAGCGGACTCCCGAAACAGCAGGCCACCGTCTCGCCCGCGCGTTCCCCGACGACCACCACGGTTCGCGGCGCGTCCAGGCGAGCGCGGAGCACCTCCACCAGCCGCCGGTCGGCCACGACGGGCTCAACCTCTCCGAGCCGGCGCGCGGTCGCCCGCTCGTACAGGAGAGTCACGGTCGCGGTGACCCGGCTGTCGGCCACCCGGAAGGCGACGTCCCCGTCGTCCTGCAACGCCATGCGCAGCAGCGTAGGCCGGAGCCCTGGTCGCCGACCGCGTTCAGCCGGGGTCGGCCGCGAGTGTCTTGGCGTACCAGTGGTCGGCGCCGTCGTGGGACGCCTTGTAGGACCGGGTTTCGCGGTAACCGTGCGCCTCGTACAACGCGCGGGCCTCGGACAGCTGCTTGTTGGTCTCCAGGACCATCCGCGACGCACCCAGTTTCCGGGCCGCGGCTTCCGCCGCCAGCAGCAACCCTCGGCCCAGGCCCGATCCACGACCTTCCGGGCGTACGTACATGCGTTTCAGCTCGGCGGCTCCCGGGACGGCAGGCAGCAGCCGGACCCCGGCGTAGCCGAGAAGTGCGCCCACCTCGTCCCGCGCGACCAGGAACTCACCCTGCGGCGGCCGCAGGTCGTGGTGCGGGTCGGCGACCAGGGCGGTCCGCAACTCCTCGTCGGTGGCCGGCCGGCCGAGGATCCGCACACCGACCTCGGCGAAGTAGTCCCGGATCGCGTCGTCCACCCAGTGCCCGTCCACCGGCTCGGCGTTGATCGTCCATGTGGCCATGCCGGTCACCGTACGACAGGGCACCGACACTCAGGGACTCCCATGACGAAGCTTGCTAGAAAGAGTCATGTCCACGACATCGTCCAGCGGCACCAGCAGTGGCACCACCAGTGGCAGCGGTGAAACCAGCAGCACCGACTACGGCGGGTGGTTCCAGGACCGGCTGATCGTCGAGGTCTACGACCGTCGCCCGCCCTACCCCGACGACCTCATCCGACTGCTGGCCGAGCTCGCCGGTGGCGCTGCCCACAACGCCGTGCTCGACATCGGGTGCGGGACCGGCGACCTGGCGCGGCGGCTGGCGCCCCTGGTCGGCCGCGTCGACGCCGTGGACCGCTCCGCGGCGATGCTGGCCCGCGGCCGGGATCTTCCCGGAGGCGACAGCCCCAACCTGCGTTGGCGTCGGGGCACCGCGGAGGACGCCGACCTCGATCCGCCGTACGCCCTGATCACCGCCGGCGAGAGCCTGCACTGGATGGACTGGGACGTCGCGCTGCCGAGGTTCGCCGAGGCGGCGGCGCCGGGCGGCGTGCTCGCCGTCGTCGAGCGTTCCTGGGACTGGCCGCCCGCACTGGGTTCCCAGCTGGGTCAGATCTTCGCCCGCTACTCCCCCTCACGCGACTACCGGCGGCGCGACGTTCCAGCTGAGCTGGAAAGCCACGGCCACTTCACCAGGCTGGGCCAGCGAACGTGCGGCCCGCAGGCCTGGCGGCCGACGGTGGACGAGTACGTCGAGGCACGGCACTCGCAGGTCGGCGGATCCCGTACCCACATGGGCGAGGCGACGGCGGCCGAGTTCGACCGAGCTGTCCGCGACCTGCTCGACGACCTCGTGGCGGCAGGTGAGATCCGGCGCGTCGGTGACCGGCTCGACCTCCGCGCCGGGGCGCGCGTCACCTGGGGACGCCCCCACCTCTGACGGCACGGACCGGTTGCCTCGCCACGAGAGCACGCAGACCGCCTACATCGATCGGTCACCCTGCCGGTCGTGGGCCGACCGGCACCTGCTCGTCCGACCTGTGCCCGCCGACCGGAGCACCGCCGGCAGCTACCTCGCTCCGGAAGCTCGGCGGATCTCCTCCGCCAGGTCGGACTCGGTGGTCGGGTAGTCACGCCACTCGTTCGAACCGGTCGCGGCCGGGTCGGCCAGAATGCGCTCGTCCACCCGGATGGGCGCACCCGTGATGCAGGCCAGGCACAGCGCGTCGCTCGGCCGAGCGTCAATCTCGCCTTGCCCGGCCGGTCCGTCCAGCAGGACGGACGCATAGAAGCTGCCACCGGCGAGTTCGTTGATTCGCACCTCCGTGACCAGCGCGCCGGCCGCGCCGAGGAGGTTCGCGGTGAACTGGTGCGTCATGGGGCGCGGCATCTCCACGCTCTCCACGATCATCGTCAGCGCGAGGGCGGCGTTGGCGAGTACGCCGATCGGAAGCTCCCGGGTGCCGTCGTTCTCCCGCAGGATCACGATGTGCACCTTGAGACCGGCGTCCTCGCCGCCCGGACGCCGGATCCCGGCGACGGAGACGTCCACCCACCGCGGCTGCGTCGGCGCTTGACGTGCTGGCGTGTGTGACACGGAATCCTCCTGGACAAGGGGAGTCAGCCGAGGCGCCAGCGCGGCTCGCGCCTGGTGCAAGCGCGCCTTGACAGCACCCGGGCTTATGTGGAGTTCGGCCGCGACCTCGCGGTGACTCAGGCCCTGTAGGTAGTAAAGAAGCACCGCATCGCGTTGACCTGGTGCGAGGTCGCCGATCGCACGACGTACACGGTGTGCGAGGAGGGACGTCTCGGCGAGGTCTGCAGGTCCGGGACCGCGGTCCGGCACGTCCGTCTCCGGCAGGCGACCGAGCCTGCCGACCTCCTGCAGCCAGCGGCGAGCAACGTTCAACGCGATGCCGCACAGCCACGGCCCGAAGCTGGCCGGGTTGGCGAGGCGTTCCAGGCTCACCAGCGCCACCACGATCGCTTCCTGGCTCGCGTCCCGCGCCAGCTCGGGGTCGTTCAGTACGCGTTTGGCCAGCCGGCGCGCCTGGTCGCGATGACGGAGGACCAGCGTCGCGAACGCCGCCTTGTCACCTGCCCGCGCACGGCCGACCAGCATCTCGTCCGCGGCGTCCACCACGTCGTCGGCGTCACCGGCGTCATCGGCGTCGGGCTCCTCCACCACCGAACCAGACTGGGACATGCCCCATAGTGCGGTTACGGGTCACGGAGGTTGGCTCCGCGTACGACGGGTGGCCGGAATCGGGCACCATACGGCAGAGACGGCAGGCCGTTCGGCGCCGAGCACAGGAGGGCACCCCCATGGACCAGGAGACGAACGAGAGGAACGAACACCACAGCCAGTACGCCGTGCGGCCGATCGGCGTGGTCGAGTCCCCGCTCCACGATCCGGCGGCGGCGCCGAAGCAGGGTGACGAGGGCGCACCCGATGCGACCATCGTCTTCGTACCCGACGTCGAGGAGGCCCTGCGCGACCTGCGGCCCGGCAACGACGTCCTCGTACTCACCTGGCTGCACCGCGCTGACCGGGACGTCCTCGCCGTCCACCCGCGCGACGACCGGACCAGGCCGCTCGCCGGCGTCTTCAGCACCCGCTCACCGGACCGCCCGAACCCGATCGGCCTGCACCGCGTACGCATCGTCGCCGTGGACGGCCTCCGCGTCAGGGTGGCCGACCTGGAGGCGCTGGACGGCACCCCGGTCCTGGACGTGAAGCCGGTGCTCGACCCCGCCACCGAGCGCTGACAGGAGCGACCAGCACCGGAAGTGACCGGCGCGAGTCCGGCCGCCCGGTGGAAGGATGGCAGGGCCAGACCCGTACGCCACCCGGCGATCCGGGTCCCGCGTAGCAGAGCGAAGCAGAGGAGTCTCCGACCGTATGACGTCGCTCAAGGTCTTGTTCATCGGCGGTACCGGCATCATCAGTTCGGCGTGCGGGGCCCGCGCCGTCGAGACCGGTGTCGACCTCACCATCCTCAACCGCGGCTCGACCTCGATCCGCCCCGTACCCGACGGCACCGAGGTGATCCAGGGCGACATCCGCGACCCCGAGTCGGCGCGGGCGGCGCTCGGTGACCGGGAGTTCGACGTGGTGGTCGACTTCGTGGCGTTCACCCCCGAGCACGTGCAGACCGACGTCGACCTGTTCGCCGGCCGCACCGGGCAGTACGTCTTCATCAGCTCCGCCTCGGCGTACCAGACTCCCCCGGCCCGGCTGCCGATCGTGGAGTCGACGCCGCTGCGCAACCCGCGCTGGGAGTACTCCCGCAACAAGATCGCCTGCGAGAACCTCCTGGTCGAGGCGTACCGCGACAAGGGCTTCCCGGCCACGATCGTGCGCCCGTCGCACACCTACGACCGGACCGCGATCCCGACCACCGGCGGTTGGACCGACCTGGACCGGATGCGCCGCGGCCTGCCGGTCGTGGTGCACGGCGACGGCACCTCGCTGTGGGCGCTGACCCACCACGTCGACTTCGCCAAGGCGTTCGTCGGGCTGCTGGGCCAGCCGGCCGCCGTGGGGGACAGCTTCCACATCACCTCCGACGAGTCGCTGACCTGGAACCAGATCTACACCGCGCTCGGCACCGCCCTGGGCGTCGAGGCGAAGCTGGTCCACGTCGCCTCCGACACGATCGTCGCGGCCGAACCCTCGCTGGAGGGTGCGCTGCTCGGCGACAAGGCCCACTCGGTGATCTTCGACAACAGCAAGGTCAAGGGGCTGGTCCCCGACTACGTGGCGACGATCCCGTTCTCCGCCGGTGCCCGCGAGATCGTCGAGTGGTACGACGCCCACCCCGAGCGCCAGACCGTGAACGACGACCTGAACGCGACGTTCGACAAGCTGATCGCCGCCGCCGGCCAGTAGTCCGGACCACCCGCACCAGCACGCTCACCCGGGTCGCCACCACATCCGACCCGGGTGAGCCGTGGGTGCGTGACCCTCGTCCCTGACCGCCCGGGACGGACCGGCCCTCCCACCGTCCTTTGTCCCCTGGGTCCGCCCGCGCCCCGAGCCGCATCGTGGGTTTGGCACCCACCGGCGACAGGTACGCGACCACCGCGAGGGGGACGGTCCGGTCACGACCGACCGAGGCGGGCTCGGGCTCGAACCAAGCCCCACACGGTCCGTGCGACGCCCCGTCGGTGGGTGCCTCCTACCCGGCATCGCGCCGCAAGGAGGCCGGACGTGGCGGTCATCGCCCCAGAGCGCCCCGAGCTCCCCGAACGCCCGTCGCGCCGGGAGCGCCGGAAACGTCGCAAGGCTGACAAGGCCGACAAGCTCCGCAAGGCCGGCAAGGCCGGCAAACCCCGAAGGCCCCGCAAGCACGGGGAGCGCGCGAAACGCCCGAAGCGCACCCCCATCCGGCGGCGAGTGCTGCGGCGCCTGGGCCGGCTGGTCGGGCACCGCCCGGTCTGGCGGACACCGAAGCCTCCGCTGCGGTTCCTCCCGCAGGCGACGAAGGTGTCCGCCGTCGGGCTGGTGGTCGTGCTCGCACCGGGCGGCACGTTCTTCGGCCGGGTTTTGCGGCTGTTGGTGATCGTGGGTGCAGCGCTGCTCGTCCTGCGCGCCCAGCGGGGTGGCGCTCCGCGCCGGCGGGCCAGGCTGGCCACCCTGGTCGGCGTGGTGGACGTGGCCGCCGGCTTCGGGATCGGCCTGCCGCACGCGAGTGCCGACGGCCTGTCGCTGCGTTCGATGTTCGGGGTGACCCTGGTCGTGGTGGGCCTGCCGCTGCTGCTGGCCGGCATTCTGGCGTACGGCAGAACGGTGCGAGGTTGGCTGCGACTGCCCGTTCTGCTCGCCTCGGCGATCGCGGCGGCGGTGCTGCTGCCGCCCGTCGTGTCCGCGGTGGCCGCGGTCAACCCGCCGCCGGCGCTGCTGGACAAGCTCGACCCGGGGGACAAGGGGTTCGTGTACGACGACGTGGAACTTCACACCTCCGACGGCGTCCTCCTGCGCGGGTGGTACATCCCGTCCCGCAACTCCGCCGCGGTCGTTCTCGCGCCCGACGCCGGTATGACCCGGTCCAACGTCCTGCCGCAGGCGGCGCTGCTGGCCAAGCACGGGTACGGCGTCCTGCTGTACGACCCGCGTGGCACCGGGGCCAGCGAGGGTGACGCGATGGACCTCGGCTGGACCGGCGAACGCGACATCTACGCCGGGGTGAAGTTCCTCGCCCACCACTACGGCGTACGGCGGTCCAAGATCGGGGTGATCGGCCTGGGCCGGGGCGGCGAGGCGGCGATGGCCGCGTCGGTGCACGACGGCCGGATCCGCGCCGTCGTCGCGGAGGGCGTCGGGCGCCGCTCCCCCGGTGACACCCTGCGCATCCCGGGGACGCCGGCCGGCTGGCTGCAGCGGGTCACCGAGAACGTCGAGTACGCCACGGCCGCGGTGCTCCGGCGCTCACTTCCGCCCCGCGGCCTGCGGCACGACATCAGGGCGATGCACCCGCACAAGCTGCTACTGGTCGCCGAGCGCGGGGAGATCCGGGTGGGTCAGCTGTACCGGCGCACCGCCCCGTGGACGGTCACCTTGTGGAAGCTGCCCGACACCCCGCCCCTGCAGGCGTACGCGACCCGGATCGCGGCCTGGGAGGACCAGGTGATGGGCTTCCTGCAGAAGAACCTCAGGCCTCGCCAGGTGCCGACGAGTTCCTGACCGGCGGGAACGCCAGGCGTTCGCGGATCGCCACCGACTCGTCGATCGCCACGAACGCCTCGACGAGGTAGCCGCGGGCGTCGTGGAGGTGGGCCATCTCCTCCAGCGCGTCGGCCAGCAGCGCCTGGTCGTCCTGCCACGCCCGCTCGCTGAGGCGGACCGGCCGGCCACCGGTCAGCTCGTCCTCGGTCAGGGGGCCGTCGGCCAGGCCGTCGTCGGTCAGCACGTCGTCGGCCAGGGCGTCGTCGCGGCGTACGTCATCGCGGCGGACGTCGTCGGGCAGGGTGCCGCCGTCGTCGGCGCGCCGGGACTCCTCGGAGAGTACGGCGTCCGCCGGCACCGCCTGGTCACCGGCGAACCTCGCCGCCCGGGATCGCAGCAGCGCGATCGTCTCCTCGATCGCCTGGGCCGCCTCCTCCGACTGGCCGGTCGTCCGGCAGCGGACCCCGAGCAGGTAGAGGTCGCGGGCGAGCGTGTGCTCGGGGTCGGCACCGGAGCCGTCGGTGCCGGCGACGTTGGCGGCGAGGAGCCGCCGGTCGACCGCCACGCGTTCGGCGGTGAGCCGGATCGCGGGCACCCGCCGGCCCAGCCCCCACATGAGGTCGGCGAACTCCATCAGCAGCGCCGCCAACGGCCACAGCTGGGCGGGCGAACCTGTCGCCAGCCGCCGCCGGAGGGCGACCGCCTCCTCCAGCGCGACGATCGCGTCGTCGGCTCTACCCTGCGCGCGCAACTGGACGGCGAGGCACCGCAGGGCGTACGCGAGACCGGCTCCGGCCCGCTCCGGCTGGACGTCGAGCTCGTGCCGGAACAGCGACACCGCGAGGTCGGCGCCGTCCAGCGCCTCCGCGTGCTGGCCGAGGGCGCCGCGCCACCGCGCCACCTCGGTGAGCAGCGAAGCCTGGACGCAGCGGTACTCGGCCGGGTACGCACCGGCCATCAGTTGGAAGTACGCCAGTGGCCGGGCACCGTGTTCCAGCGCCTCGGCACAGCGTCCGAGGGCACCCAGCTGGCGGGCCAGCTCGCCCTGGGCGCAGAGGTAGGGGACGGTGTAACGCCAGCAGCCCCGCCGGAACAGCCGTTGGTACCGAACGACCGCCTCGCCATAGGCCGACAGGGCTTCCTCGTGGCGCCCGGCGGCGGCCAGCAGGCCGCCCATCCGGCTCAGCCCCGCGGCCAGCACCGCCACCGCGGTCCGGCTCGGGGCGACGTCCAGCGGAAGCAACAGGTGGACCGCGCGTTCGACCGCGGCCAGCGCCTCGTCGGGCCGCTCGGCGCGTGCGTGGACGACCGACAGCGCGGACCGGGTGGCGGCCAGGGTCACGACGTCCGCGCTCTCCTGGCGTTCGGCGAGCGCGACCCCCTCCTCGGCCACCGCGAGCGCCTCACCGACCGAGCCGAGATCGGCCAGGCGCTCGGCGAGCACCCCCAGGGACCGGGCCAGCCCGGCGCCGTGCCGACCGGGCCGGCGGGACTCCAGGGCGCGCCAGCAGTGCACGCCCGAACGCGCGGCCGCGGCGGCCTCCTCGCGCCGGTAGTGGAACGCAAGCTGCTGGGCGGCCCGGACCCACATCGCGGCGAGCCACACCCGACCCCACACGGGCACCACCCGAGCCGCCACCCGGGCGGAGGCGATGCGAGCGCGGAGAACGATCACGGGGCTCCCTACCAGTCATGAGGGACGAGCCGCCGAGGACAGGGGCGAGCTCACCGAGCCGGAGCATGAAACGTGTCCCCAGATCATCTCACCGCTCGGGCACTTGGTCACTCCAAACGTTCCGCAGCCAGCCACGTACCGAACATCTCCAGCGTGTCGTCCAGCTGGGAATGCCGCGGGCTGGGCAACGCGTCCAGGGGGAACCATCCCAGGGCGTCGAACTTGTGCGGCTCCCCGATCTCGACGGTGCCGGGTTCGACCGCGAACAGGACCGCCACCCAGTGCGAGACCGGCTCGCCCCGCAGGACGTTGCGTACGCCGAGAGTCGTCACCGCCCGCGCGTCGGTGGCGTACTCCTCCTTCACCTCACGCGCCAGGGTCGGATCAGAAGTGTGCGAGCAGGTCGGTGAACGCGTCCAGCCGGAGTACGCCGTCGTCGTCGGGGTCCACCTCGTCGTGCTCGAGTACCCAGGTGTGCCGGTTGGGGATGAAGACCGCGTTCATCCCCGCCCGCCGGGCCGGGTTGATGTCGGACTTCGGCGAGTTGCCGATCATCCAGGTGCGGCCGGGCTCCAGGCCGTGGGTGGCGGCCAGCTCGACATAGGTGTCCACCCGCTTCTCCGCGACGATGTGGATGCCGGCGAAGTGGTGCGCGAGGTTGGACGCGTCGATCTTGCGTTGCTGCTCGTCGAGGGCGCCCTTGGTGAGCAGCCGCAGCTCGTGCCGACTCCCGAGGGTGTCCAGGGTCTGCGCGACGCCGGGCAGGAGTTCGACCCGGTGCTCGACCAGCGCCACCGCGAGCTCGTCGATCTCGGTGCGTTCCCGGGCGGTCGCGGGCCGGGCACGCAGGTGTTCCAGGCACTCACCGAGACTGCGCAGGAACACCTTGCTGCCGTACCCGTGGGCGACGGCGTTGGCGGCCTCGATGTCGTCGAGGATGCGCCGGATCTCGGCCCGGTCGAGGGTGGGGTGCTCGAGCCAGTCGAGGTAGTCCTCGATGACCCGCTCGAACAGCAGGTTCATCTCCCACAGCGTGTCGTCGGCGTCGAAGATGAGCACCTGACCGGGCTGCACCGGTCGGGAGGTGGTCGGGGTCGTGGGTGAGGTCATGCCGGAACCTTCGGGTAGGCGTCGTCGAGAACACCGGCCAGCCGCCGGCGTACGGAGGGATCGGCGAAGCTCGCGGCCGGCGCCGCGCGGTTGACCTCGCCGAAGGCGGTCCTGGTCCAGCCGAACGCCTCGCCCAGCCTGGCGTACTCCCCGGTCAGGTCGACGTCGGTGACCGCCCTGGTGTCGGTGCTGATACTCACCGGCACCCCCGCCGACCGCAGCGCCCGGACCGGATGCGCGGCGTAGGTCGCGACCGCCCGGGTCTGCACGTTGCAGCTCCGGCACACCTCCAGGTGGATGCTCTCCGCCGCCAGCCGGGCCGGCAGGTCCGCGTCCTCGACCGACCGGACGCCGTGACCGATGCGGCGGGTGGTGGTCGTGTCCAGTGCCTCCGTCACGCTGTCCGGGCCGCCGCCATCGCCCGCGTGCACGGTGACGCCGAGCCCCGCGTCCGCGACGTCGATCTTGGGCAGGGCGCGCAGCTCCGCGGCCTCGTTCATGGTCGGCACCTCCGGCAGGCAGATTACCCAGCGCGGTCCGGCGGTCAGAGTGAATAAGTCACTCCTCAGCGGGGTTCTGCCCCGATATCTGACAGTCTGCTGTCAGGTTCGCCGCTGACGTCGAGGTGGCTGTGCCAGACTCTCGGGCCATGTCCACGACCTCCGAGCCGGTCCGCCCCGCCGCCTCCTCCGCGGCCTCCTCCACCGATGCCCCGGCCGCCGCTGCGAACGCGCACCCCGCGGTCCCCGTCCCGGACGCCGTTCCGCGCCGGTACGAGGCGTTCATTGCCGGGCTGCCGAAGGCGGAGCTGCACGTGCACCACGTCGGCTCGGCGTCGCCGCGGATCGTGGCGGAGCTGGCCGCCCGGCACCCCAAGGCGGGGGTGCCGGCCGACCCGGCGAAGCTGGCGGAGTACTTCACGTTCACCGACTTCGCGCACTTCATCACCGTCTACCTCAGCGTGGTGGACCTGGTCCGCGACGCCGAGGACGTCCGCACACTGACGTACGGCGTGGCGGAGAACATGCACGCGCAGGGCATCCGGTACGCCGAGCTCACGGTCACGCCGTACTCCCACATCCACCGCGGCATCCCCGGCGAGGCGTTCATGGACGCCATCGAGGACGCGCGGCTCGCCGCCGAGCGCGACCTCGGCCTGGTCCTGCGGTGGTGCTTCGACATCTCCGGTGAGTCCGGGATCCCGGCCGCCGACGTCACCCTGGACGCCGCCACCCGGCTGGCGCCCGCGGGCCTGGTGAGCTTCGGACTCGGCGGGCCGGAGATCGGGGTGGGGCGACCGCAGTTCAAGCCGCACTTCGACGCGGCCCGGGCGACCGGACTGCACAGCGTGCCACACGCCGGAGAGACGACGGGGCCGGAGACGATCTGGGACGCGCTGAACGTCCTCGGCGCCGAGCGGATCGGGCACGGCACCTCCGCCACCCGCGACCCCGAACTGCTGGCCCACCTCGCGGAGAAGCAGATCCCGCTCGAGGTGTGCCCCACCTCCAACATCGCCACCCGTGCGGTGGCGACGCTCGCCGAGCACCCCCTGGCGGACATGGTCGCCGCCGGCTGCCTGGTCACCGTCAACTCCGACGACCCGCCGATGTTCGCCACCGACCTCAACACCGAGTACGCCGTGGCCGCGGACCTGCTCGACCTGGACGAGAGCGGCATCGCAGCACTGGCCAAGAACGCGGTCACCACGTCGTTCGCACCCGAGGATGTCAAGGCGCGCTTGACAGCGGAGATCGACGGCTACCTCACGAGCTGGACGTCGCGGTAGTTCAGCGCACACCCCAGACTTCGCTCACCGTGCTGCCCCGGCACCTGGTGCGGGCGCGGGGTACGTTCCGAAGCAGCTTCCGACGTACGCACCGACCATCGGCCCTGCCGCGCTCGAGACCCGCACCGATGCCCACGGGAAGACGATCTACGTCAGGTGCGGGTCTCCGTCGTCCCGCGACCGGGTGGACTCCACCAGCTAACCGCTGAACCCGCCGCCGATGCCTCACCGCTGACGCAGGTGATGAGCCTTGTCCGTCTGGACAACGACCACGCCGCGGTCCAAGTCGACGCCGAAACCCGGCGGTGCACCCTGTGGGTCCTCCTCGCGGATCAGCGACACCGACTCCCGGTGTTCCAGCTCGGTCCGCTTGGTGGCGTGGAACAGTGCCGTGAACTCGTTCAGGTACGTCGATGACAGTGGCGTTCCCTGCCGCCTGCCACGGCGCTGCTGCACCTTGTCGTACGCCCAGAAGACGACAAGGAGGACGACGACCGCCGGAACGGTCAGTCCGAAGACCAGCTCCACCGGGCCACGGTAACAGGCGATCGCGCGAAGGGGGCTCGAAACCGGGCGTAAGTCCACACAGGTGTCGGTGGCTGCTCGTAGGCTCGCGACCATGACCGACCTGAACAACCTCACCGCGTTCACCGAGCTGATCCCTGCCGACCACGGCCTGTGCGTGCTCAGCACGTTGCGGCGCGACGGCAGCATCCAGTCCTCGGTGATCAACGCCGGCGTCCTGGAGCACCCGCTGCTGGGCGGGCAGGTGGTGGGGCTGGTCGCCATCGGCGGGTCGCGCAAGCTGAGCAACCTGCGCGCCGACCCCCGTGCCACGATCGTTGTCCGAGCCGGGTGGCAGTGGGCGGCCGTCGAGGGTGAGGTCGACATCATCGGACCCGACGACCCGCATCCAGAGGTCGACGCCGAGGCGCTGCGGCTGCTGTTGCGGGAGGTCTTCTGTGCCGCCGGCGGCACCCACCACGACTGGGACACCTACGACCAGGTGATGGCACAGGAGCGACGGGCCGCCGTGCTCATAGTCCCCCGCCGCGTCTACACCAACGCCCCGACCTCGTGACCCGAGACGACCTGCTCGCCACCTGCGCCGCGATGCCCGGCGCCGTCGAGGACTACCCCTTCGGGGACGGCGTGGCGGTGTTCAAGGTGGGCGGCCGGATCTTCGCGCTCGTGCCACTGGAAGGCAGCCCGACCACGAACCTCAAGTGCGACCCGGACCTGGCGCTGGAGTTGCGGGCCCGGCACCCGTCGGTGCGTCCCGGCTACCACCAGAACAAGCGGCACTGGAACACCGTCGACCTGGACGGTTCCGTCGACGACGACGAACTGCGGTGGATGATCGACCACTCCTACGACCTCGTCGTCGCCAAGCTCCCCCGAGCAGTCCGCGCCCACATCCCCATCCCCTGAGTTACCTCCCGCTGGAGCACTCAGAGGTGTCGGCGAACCTCGGCAGCGAACCGCGGCAAGCCGGTGCGTGGACGCGTCTGGCCTTCGGATGGTTGGTCACGGCATCAATGGGGGACTCATAGCCGGCGCCCGCAGCGTCAGGGAAGGATCGGCTCATCTGACCCACCCGACGATCAGGTCGGTCTGGAGCACGCAAGCATCGAGGAATGCGGGAGAGGCAACGAAACTTCGACCTCACCTCGTGCGTCTGGGGGTGGAGGTGAGGTCGTACAGTCCGTTCTCCTCGGCGTCCGCTGCCATCTGGTCCAAGATTTCGCCGGACGACCGAGCTCGTCTGGCAGCGTCCGACGGTACGCCGTGGTCTGGTCGCGGCCGGCGCCGTGGCGATCGGCTGGGCCGCCAGCCGCTGACGGTTAAATAGCCGGGCGAGCGTTTCCGCCTGTCCTGCCTGGCCTGGCGGATGACACTCTGCTCGCGTACGACCGCACGACGTCATGTCAACTCGCAGTTGTCAGTGTGAAATTGAGATTCCTACGACCACAATGGCCGTTCTGGGCCACATTGCCCGCCATGATCACTCCCGATGCGCGTGGTTTGACCACAGTGGAGTAGCGTGCGAGCACCCGATCCGCCTGGATCACATCACTGCACCCGGCGTTCCCCCGTCGCTGGTGAGCGGTGACCTCCGTGTGGTCCAGCGGATCGGGCCCCACCGCCGATCGCGGTCTCGCCATCAAGGGCGGCGTTGGGCTCGGACACCTGTTCGAAGGCCTACCGCTTTCGAGAGAATCGCCGTTAGCGAGTGGGACCAACCCGGTCTAGCCTTTCCGAAACCTCGCCCGAGGTCACCGACCTTCCGGTGACGGATACGGCGCGGGAAGCATCCGACAGTGGCGTGGGGATTTTGATGGATCGGCCAGACGACCAGCGGCTTGCGGATGCACTCGAGGGATTGACGCACGCTCTGTGGACCAACGAGTCTCCAGAGTCATCACTTGCCTGGCTGACCAAGGCCGCGGTGACGGCGGTGCCGGGGGCGATCGCCGCGGGGGTGACACTTCGCGACCAGAAGGGTGCGCTCGAAAGTTTCGCGGTCACCGCCGACTTCGTGCGGGAAGTGGACGCGGTGCAGTACCGCTACCGCGAGGGGCCCTGCGTCGCCTCGTTGCATCACGGGCCTGTTCACCTGGTCAGCGACATGGCCACTGACTCCCGGTGGCCGACATTCGCCCCCGCGGCGGTGGCCATGGGCGTCGGCGGCATGCTGTCGGCGCACATGTTCGCCTGGGACGGCGCCGCCGGGTCGCTGAACTTCTACGCCGACCGACCGGACGCCTTCGCCACGGGCGCGGACGCCATCGGCCTCCTGTACGCGTCCCAGCTGGCCATGACGTTCGCCCTCAGCCGGCAGCCGACGCGACTTCGGGACGCCATGACCACCCGAACCGAGATCGGCGCGGCGACCGGGATCCTGATGGAGCGCCACCACCTGGACAGGGACCACGCGTTCAGCCTGATGAGGAAACGTTCCCAGACCCGCAACATCAAGTTGCGGGAGGTCGCCCGGCAGATCATCCAGCTGCGGCTGGGCACCCAACTGCTCGACCATGAAGTCGACGTCTGACTTCGTTCCAGCGCGGTCGACAAGGCTCATGGAGCAGGTCACCCGCGGTGGTCGATGATGGACGGGTGATCATCCCCGAGGTCCTCGCGTTCGGTGATCAGGTGGCGGACGCCCTCACTCGCACGCTCGGCCCGGATCTTGTCGGCGCGTACTTCGTCGGCTCTGTCGCCCTGGGCGGCTACGTCCCGGGCGAGAGCGACATCGACATCGCCGCCGTGTCCGGTGCCGCACTGACCGACTCGCAGCGGCGATCGGTCGCCTCAGCGGTCGTCGAGGCGAGTGCGGGGTGCCCGGCCCGCGGCGTGGAGTTCACCCTCTACCGCCGCGAGATCGCAGGCTCGCCTCCCTCGGGCGCCGACTTCGAGGTCAACGCCAACGGCGGACCACGCATGCCAACGGCCGTGCATCTGGACGCGTCGGCCGAGCCCGGTTTCTGGTACGTCCTGGACCGGGCGATCGCCCACCGGTCCGGTCTCGCGATCAGTGGACCTCCTGCGCGAGAGGTCTTCGCCGATGTCCCTCGCGACACCCTGCTGGAGGCCATGTACCGGTCCATGGCATGGCACCGCGCCCACGAGAAGGCGACCCTCTATTCGGTGCTGAACGCCTGCAGGGCATGGCGGTTCGCCGAAGAGGACGTACTCGGGTCGAAACTCGAAGGTGCCGCCTGGGCTCGTGCCCGCTGGCCCGACAGCGGGACCATCGATGCCGCAGTGGCGCTCCGCCGTGGGGAGAACGCCGTGCTCGACGCCTCGGCGGTCGACGCGCTCCTCTCGGCCGTGGCGGCTCGGCTCCGCTAGGCAACGCAGGCATGACCCGCAGGAGCAGCCGGAGTGATCAACGCAGAGAAGGAACCGCACCTGTGACGGTGCTCACCTGCCGTACGACACGAGAAGAGGCCGGTCCCTGAACGGGAAACCGGCCTCTGACTGCGGTGGAGCTGAGGGGATTCGAACCCCTGACCCCCTCCATGCCATGGAGGTGCGCTACCAACTGCGCTACAGCCCCTTTGCCCTGTGGGCGCGGCCCACTCTATCGGGTCCACCCGGCTCAGGCGAAACCAGGGCACCAATGGAGATCCCGACCGTCCGCCGAGGACCTCGAACCGGCCCGGAGCGGCTCCGGACCGCCGTCGAACCTACCCGGCCGAGACGCCTCAGCGGTCGTCGCTGAGCACCGGCTCGGGCAGGGTGCCGGCGTTCCACTCCACGATCCGCCAGCCTCGCCGGCCCGGCTCGCAGACCACCCACGAGCAGTTGCTCAGCCCGCCGAACGCGTCCCAGTGTGCCGAGGTGAGACCGACAAGTCGGGCGACTCCGACCCGGGTGGCCAGACCGTGCGAGGCGACCACGACGGTCTCACCGTCGGCGACGAGCTCGGTGGCCCGCCGGAACGCCTTCTCCGCGCGTTCGGCGACCTCGGCGACCGTCTCGCCGTCGCCGCCGCGCCGGACGTCCTCCCCCGCCTCCATCCTGGCGTGGATGTCGGGGTGGCGAGCGGCGAACTCCACCCTCGTCATGCCCGCCCAGGAGCCGACGTGGATCTCCCGCAGATCGGGGTCGTACGACACCTCCAGCCCGGTCAGCCGGGCCAGCGCCGCCGCGGTCTGGGCGGCCCGTTTCAGGTCACTGGCCACGATGGCGGCCGGACGCAGGGCGGCGAGCCGGGCTGCGGCGGTCTCGGCCTGCCGCAGCCCCACCTCGTCCAGCGGGATGTCGGTCTGCCCCTGGAAGCGGTCCGTGTAGTTCCAACCGGTCCGCCCGTGCCGCCAGACCACCAGCCTGGCGGCCGTCACGCGTCGGTTCCGGTGGGACGCGGCCCCTCGGCGTCGGAGAGACCGCGGGAGAGATCACCCGGCATGTCTGCGGCCAGGTCGCGAGGGCCTCCGCCCACGGTGACGGCCTCGGGGAGCTTGATCTCGGGGCAGTCCCGCCACAGTCGTTCGAGCGCGTAGAAGGTGCGCTCCTCGACGTGCTGGACGTGGACGACGAGATCGCCGTAGTCCATCAGGACCCAGCGGTTCTCCCGGTCGCCCTCGCGGCGGGACGGCTTGTGGCCGGCGGCAGCCAGTCGGTCCTGGATCTCCCGGACGATGGCGCCGACCTGACGGTCGTTGGTGGCAGAGCACAGAAGGAACGCGTCGGCGATGGCGAGCCGCTCGGAGACGTCGAATGCGATGACGTCGCGGGCCTGCTTGTCAGAAGCGGCCAATGCGGCCAGCTGTGCCAGCTCGACGGCTTCGGTCGTTGCGGGCACGAGGTCCTTTCTCGCCGATTCCGGAACGAATGTATCGGAACGGCGTATCTGTTCGGCGTAAGGTCCACTCCAGGATCTCACGGCTTGAGGTACATCCGCCTCTTGTTGATGTACTGAACGATGCCGTCGGGGACGAGGTACCAGATCGGGCGACCCGCAGCGACACGTTCGCGACACTCCGTGGAGGAGATGGCCAGTGCCGGGATCTCCAGGAGCGTGACGGCCTCGGACGGAAGCTCGTCGATCTCGAAGGTGTGGCCGGGCCGGGTACACCCGACGAAGTGCGCCATCTGGAACAGTTCGTCGACGTCGCGCCAGGTGAGGATCTGGGTCAGCGCGTCCGCGCCGGTGATGAAGAAGAACTCCGCGTCCGGACCCCGCGCGGCCCGCAGGTCACGCAACGTGTCGACGGTGTAGGTGAGCCCCGGCCGGTCGATGTCGACCCGGCTCACCGAGAACCTCGGGTTGGACGCGGTGGCGATCACCGTCATGAGGTAACGGTCCTCGGCCTCCGCGACCTGCCGGGAACCCTTCTGCCAGGGCTGCCCGGTGGGTACGAAGATCACTTCGTCGAGGTCGAAGTCGGCCTGGACCTCGCTCGCGGCCACGAGGTGGCCGTTGTGGATGGGGTCGAAGGTGCCGCCCATCACACCCAGTCGGGGACGCCGGTCGCTCACCAGGTCCTCCGGACCGCCGGAGTGTGCCTACGCATCTGTCGTCAGCGTCAGGCGTGCGGCCGGCCCTTGCCGAAGGCGAGCGTGATCGCCAGGAGGGAGACCAGGATCAGGAAGGCGATGAGCCCGAACACCGGCCCGGGAAAGGGCAGCTTCGGGCCTTCCTGTGCGAGAAGTACGACGGACGCCATGGTCGCAAAGCCTACCCCGCACACCTACGATGCCGGCGCCGGGCCGCCCGGCAGCAGGCCCCGGCACCAACCCCGAGGTCAACCGCGGATCTGCCCCTCCCCGACCACGACGTACTTGGTCGAGGTGAGCTCGGGCAGGCCCATCGGCCCGCGCGCGTGCAGCTTCTGGGTGGAGATGCCGATCTCGGCGCCGAACCCGAACTCGCCGCCGTCGGTGAACCGGGTCGAGGCGTTCACCACCACCGCGGCGGAGTCGACCGCCTGGACGAACCGCCGGGCCGCGGGCTGGGACCGGGTGATGATCGCCTCGGTGTGGCCCGAGCCGTGCCGGCGGATGTGCCGGCAGGCGTCCTCGAGTGAGTCGACGACAGCCGCGGCGAGATCCAGGGAGAGGTACTCGGTGTCCCAGTCGGCGTCGGTGGCCGGGACCACCGCCTTGTCGTACGCCGCGACCCTGGCGTCCCCGTGCACCGTCACCCCCGCGTCGCGCAGCGCTGCCAGCGCACGCGGCAGGAACGCCTCGGCGGCGTCGGCGTGCACGAGCAACGTCTCCGCGGCGTTGCAGACGCTGGGGCGCTGGGTCTTGGCGTTCAGCAGGATCGAAAGGGCCATGTCCAGGTCGGCGTCGGCGTCGACGTACACGTGGCAGTTGCCGACCCCGGTCTCGATGACCGGAACCGTGGAACCCTCGACGACGCTGCGGATCAGGCTTGCGCCGCCGCGCGGGATGAGGACGTCCACCAGGCCGCGCGCCCGCATCAGGTGCCCGACCGACTCGCGGCTGTCGCCGGGGACGAGCTGGACCGCGTCGGCGGGCAGTCCGGCGTCGACCAGCGCCTTGCGCAGCACGTCGACGATCGCGGCGTTGGACTCCCGCGCGGAGGACGAGCCCCGCAGTAGTGCGGCGTTCCCGCTCTTCAGGCACAGACCGGCCGCGTCCGCGGTGACGTTGGGGCGGGCCTCGTAGATGATGCCGACCACGCCGAACGGCACGCGTACCTGGCGAAGCTCGAGACCGTTCGGCAACGTGAAGCCGCGGACCACCTCACCCACCGGGTCGGTCAGCGCGGCGACCTGGGCCAGGCCGTCGGCCATCGCCGCGATCCGGCCCTCGTCCAGCCGCAGCCGGTCGATGATCGCGTCGGGTGTGCCGGCCGCACGCGCGCGCTCCACGTCGGCGGCGTTGGCGGTGACGATGGTCTGCGCCTGGGCTCGCAGAGCGGCGCCCATCGCGGCGAGGGCGGCGTCCTTGTCGGCGCGGGACCGGCCGGCCAGGTCGACGGCGGCCTCCCGGGCGCGGGCCGCGGTCTCCAGGACGGCCGCGCGCTCACGATCGGTGTCGGCGCCCGCGGTCACGGCGTCGGCGTTCACGGAAGCAGTCACGGTTCAGATCCTATGGCGCGGGCGTAGGCGAGCAGTTACTGCCGTACGCCGAGATCACACCGTCAGTACGGGCGGACGCTGCCGATGCCGGCGAACGGCGGCGGGGCGGTTCCCTCGTCCACGCGCTGGGTGAAGGTGTCCCGGTCCAGCACCTCCAGGCCGATGACCTCCCACTGGGGCAGCCCTGCGCTGTCGCGGTGTTCGGTCCACAGCCGCAGCGCCAGCGAGGCCGCGTCCAGAAGATCGGTGGCCTGCTCCCAGTAGCGCACCTCCGCCCGGTCCGGCTGGAAGCGCACGGTCAACAGGAACGGCCGCTCCTCGACCAGGCGTTCGAGGCCGGCGCGTACTTCGTCCGGATCGTGGGGTTCGCCCGCCACCGTCACGGTGATGTGCCACGTCCGCGTCTCGTCGGAGCTCACACCGCCGCCTTTCTTCAGTGCGTGATTCAGGTGTGCGCGATCGTACGGTCGCGTTCGGGTAATAGCACGAGGTCGTCGCGATGGACGACCTCGCGTTCGTAGGCGGGACCGAGCTCGCGAGCGAGGTCCCGGGTGGAACGGCCGAGCAGGTCGGGAAGCTCGCGGGCGTCGAAGTTGACCAGCCCGCGGGCGACAGCCCGGCCCTCGGGATCGACCAGGTCGACCGGATCCCCCACTTCGAACGTCCCGTCCACCGCCACGATCCCGGCCGGGAGCAGGGACGCGCGGCGCTCGCAGACCGCGCGCACCGCGCCGGTGTCGAGCCGGAGCCGGCCGCGCGGCGTGGTGGCGTGGGCCAGCCACAGCAAGCGGGTGGGGCGCCGCCTGCCGGTGCGGTGGAAGTGGGTGCCGACCCGCTCGCCGGCCAGCGCCCGGCCCGCGTCGCCGGCGTCGGAGAGCACCACGGGAACGCCGGCAGCGGTCGCGATGCGGGCCGCCTCCACCTTGGTCGCCATGCCCCCGGTGCCCACGCCGGAGCGACCGGACCGGCCGAGCGAGACGTGGGCGAGGTCGGCGTCGTTGCGCACCTCTTCCACGCGTTCGGTGCCGGGCCGGCGCGGGTCACCGTCGTAGAGTCCGTCGACGTCGGACAGCAGGACGAGCAGGTCGGCGTGCACGAGGTGGGCGACCAGCGCGGCCAGCCGGTCGTTGTCGCCGAACCGGATCTCCTCGGTGGCCACCGAGTCGTTCTCGTTCACGATCGGCACCACGCCGAGCTCCAGCAGCCGCGCCATCGTGCGGTAGGCGTTGCGGTAGTGGGACCGCCGGGTCACGTCGTCGAGGGTGAGCAGCACCTGCGCCACCCGGAAGCCGTGCCGCCCGAACGCCTCGGTGTAGCGGGCCACGAGGAGTCCCTGGCCCACGCTCGCCGCCGCCTGCTGGGTGGCCAGGTCACGGGGGCGGGTACGCAATCCGAGCGGTGCGATGCCGGTCGCGATCGCGCCGGAGGAAACCAGCACGATCTCGGTGCCGGCGGCGCGGCGGGCGGCGAGGGCGTCGACGAGCGCGTCGATGCGGTCCTGGTCGATGCCGCCGCGCGAGGTGGTGAGTGAGGACGACCCGACCTTGACGACCACGCGCTCGGCGGCCGTCACGTCGGTGCGCAGCCCTTTGGTCACCGGTTGGTCACCGACCGTCCAGCCGGGGGTCGCTGCCCCGTGGGCCCTGCAGCAGCTCCGCGCCGGACTCGACGCTGGGGTCGAAGTCGAACACCACGGCGTTGTCCTCCTCGCCGATCGCCACCGCGTCGCCGCGCTGGGCGCCCAGCTTGCGGAGCTTGTCCTCGACGCCGAGGCGGTTGAGCCGGTCGGAGAGGTAGCCGACGGCCTCGTCGTTGCTGAAGTCGGTCTGGCGTACCCACCGCTCGGGACGGCGGCCGCGCACCCGCCACACGTCGCCCTCGCGGGTGATGGTGAAGTCGGACTCGTCGACGGCCCGGGGTCGGATGACGATCCGGGTGGGCTCGGCCGGTGGGGTCGCCGCGCGCCGCCCCTGGACCAGACGGGCCATGGCGTACGACAGTTCGACCAGGCCGGCGTGCGTGGCGGCGGACACCTCGAAGACATGCAGTCCTCGTGCCGCGAGCTCGGGCTTCACCAGCTCGGCCAGGTCACGGGCGTCGGGCACGTCGACCTTGTTGAGTACGACGAGGCGCGGACGGTCCTCGAGCCCGCCGTGCGCGGCGAGCTCCCCCTCGATGATGTCCAGGTCGGACAGCGGGTCGCGGCCCGGCTCCAGCGTCGCGCAGTCGATCACGTGGCACAGCGCGCTGCACCGCTCGACGTGGCGCAGGAACTCGTGACCGAGCCCCCTCCCCTCGCTCGCGCCCTCGATCAGCCCGGGGACGTCGGCGACGGTGAAGGTCGTGTCGCCCGCGGTCACCACGCCGAGGTTCGGCACCAGCGTGGTGAACGGGTAGTCGGCGATCTTCGGCCGGGCACGGGACATGGCGGCGATCAGGCTGGACTTGCCGGCGCTGGGGAACCCGACCAGCCCCACGTCGGCGACGAGCTTCAGCTCCAGCACGATGCTGCTGCGGTCGCCGGGCTCGCCGAGCAGCGCGAACCCCGGAGCACGGCGGCGGGCCGAGGAGAGCGCGGCGTTGCCCAGACCGCCGTTGCCACCCGCGGCGACGACGTAAGAGGTGCCGGCGCCTACCAGGTCGATCAGCACCTCGCCGTCGGTCGTCTTGACGACCGTGCCGTCGGGGACTCGCAGCACGAGGTCGGCGCCGTCGGCACCGGCGCGGTTGCTCCCCTGGCCGGGGCGGCCGTTGGCCGCTCGGCGGTGGGGTGCGTGGTAGTAGTCGGCCAGCGTGGTGAGGTTGGGCGCGACCTCGAGGACGACGTTGCCGCCACGGCCGCCGTTGCCGCCGTCCGGGCCGCCGAGGGGCTTGAACTTCTCCCTGTGGACCGAGGTGCAGCCATGGCCGCCGTCACCGCCGGCCACGTGCAGCGTCACCCGGTCGATGAACGTGGGGACCGCCACGGCGCACCTCCTCCCTGCTGGAATCGCCTGACTGGATCGCCTGACTGGAACCGCCGACCGGAGCCGACGACGACCGCGGCCGCTGGTGAACCGCTGGTCAAACACGTACGGGGCGGGCCCAGATGGCCCGCCCCGCCCATGTGTGTCTGGGTGTGGCTTACGCGCTCGGGAGAATGCTGACGGTGCGACGACCGCGGCGGCTCCCGAACTCCACGGTGCCCGCGGACAGCGCGAACAGCGTGTCGTCGCCGCCCCGCCCGACGTTGAAGCCGGGGTGGAAGTGGGTGCCGCGCTGGCGGACGATGATCTCACCGGCGTTGACGAGTTGGCCGCCGTAGCGCTTGACACCGAGTCGCTTGGAGGTGGAGTCGCGCCCGTTCCGCGAGGACGAGGCGCCCTTCTTGTGTGCCATGAGATGTCAGCCCTTGGTCTTTTCGGTGGGTTGGTCCGGAGGTGGTGCCTGGCGGACTAGCCCTGCGTGATGTCGGTGACCTTGACCTTGGTCAGTGCCTGGCGGTGGCCCTGGCGCTTGCGGTAGCCGGTCTTGTTCTTGTACTTCAGGATATGGATCTTCGGGCCCTTGGCGGCACCGAGGACCTCAGCGGTCACCGAGACCCTGCCGAGCGCCGCGGCGTCGGACGTGACGCTCTCACCGTCGACGACGAGGACGGCCGGAAGCTGCACCGTCGAGCCCGTCTGCTCGGCCAGTCGGTTGACCTCGAGGACGTCGCCGACGGCCACCTTGTGCTGCCGGCCGCCACTGCGCACGATCGCGTACACCGCTGGTCTCACTCTCTTCGGACGTTCGGGAGCGCGTCACGGGGAACGGACGCGCGAAGATGGCGCGGACACCGCGCCGACGGATCAGACTACCGCAGGCCCTCGGCACGGATCAAAGCCGGGCCACCCGGCGGGTACCGGCGGACCTGCCACCGGGCACCCGCACCGGGTGTTCCTGCTCTGACCGGGCACGTGCGGACCTACTCGGCGGGTACCCGCCGACGGCTGCGCCGACGGGCGGGACGACCGCCGAAATCCTCCGGCGACTCCTCCTCGGGGGCGCCGGACGCCTCCTCGGACTTGTCGGAGGTACCGACGGGCTCCGCGCCGTTGCGGGCCGCGTCGGGTGTTCGGTGTTCCGGCTCGGCCGTTTCCCGGTCCGGCTGCGCTTCCCGGGTCGTACCGGACGTATCGGGCGTGCCCGCGGCGGCCTCCGAAGATGCGGGCTCGGAAGGCGCGGCCCCCGAAGACGCCGGCTCGGCTGCCACGGCAGGGGTGTATCCGACGTTCACCCACTTGGCCGCGGCCGGCGTGGCGACAACCGGCTCGGCCTGCGGCTGCTCGGCCTGCGGCTGTTCGGCCTGCGGCTGCTCGGCCTGCGGCTGCTGGCCATCGGCCTTCTGGGCGTTCTCGTCGTTCTCGTCGTTCTCGTCCTTCGATGCCTGCTCGGCATCGGACGGGCCCTCGGCTGCCTCGGACGCGACCGGCTCGGGCTTGACCGCCTCGGACGCGACCGGCTCGGGCTTGACCGCCTCGGACTCGGCCGGCTCGGCCTTGTCCACGTCGGACTCGACAGGCTCGGCGTCGACGGGCTCGACGTCGACAGGCTCGGCGACTCCGTTGCCACCGCCACCGCCACCACGGCGCCGACGGCGGGAGCGCCGGCCGTGCTCCTCCTCACCGCTGGGCGGCGAGGGAGCAGCCTCGACGGGTTCGAGGCGGACCTTCACGCCACGTCCCGAGCAGGCCTCACACGGCTCGCTGAACGACTCCAGGAGGCCCGTTCCGATCCGCTTACGCGTCATCTGGACCAGGCCCAGCGAGGTGACCTCGGCCACCTGGTGCTTGGTGCGGTCGCGGCCGAGGCACTCCACCAGCCGGCGGAGCACGAGGTCGCGGTTGGACTCGAGCACCATGTCGATGAAGTCGACGACGATGATCCCGCCGATGTCGCGCAGCCGGAGCTGGCGCACGATCTCCTCGGCGGCCTCGAGGTTGTTGCGGGTGACGGTCTCCTCGAGGTTGCCGCCGGCACCGGTGAACTTCCCGGTGTTGACGTCGATGACGGTCATCGCCTCGGTGCGGTCGATCACCAGCGAACCGCCCGAGGGTAGCCACACCTTCCGGTCCAGAGCCTTCACGATCTGCTCCTCGATCCGGAACGAGGTGAACACGTCGTCGGACTTCGACCAGCGTTCCAGCCGGTCGGCGAGGTGCGGCGCCACGTGCTCGACGTACCCCTCGACCATGTCCCAGGCCTCGTCACCGGAGACGACCAGACGGGCGAAGTCCTCGGTGAACAGGTCGCGGACGACCTTGATCAGCAGGTCGGGCTCGGCGGAGAGGAGGTTCGGCGCCTGACCGTTGGCGGCCTTCTTCTCGATCGCCTCCCACTGCGCCTTCAGCCGGGCGACGTCGCGGGACAGCTCTTCCTCGCTCGCGCCCTCGGCGGCGGTGCGGACGACCACACCCGCCTGGTCGGGAACGATGTCCTTCAGCAGTGCCTTGAGCCGGCTGCGCTCGGTGTCGGGCAGCTTGCGGCTGATGCCGTTCATCGAGCCGTGGGGTACGTAGACGAGGTAGCGGCCGGGCAGGCTCACCTGGCTGGTCAGCCGGGCGCCCTTGTGGCCGATCGGGTCCTTGGTGACCTGGACCAGCACGCTCTGCCCCGACTTGAGCGCGAGCTCGATCCGGCGGGGCTGGTTCTCGTGACCCAGGGTGTTCCAGTCGACCTCGCCCGCGTAGAGCACCGCGTTGCGGCCGCGGCCGATGTCGATGAACGCCGCCTCCATGCTGGGCAGGACGTTCTGCACCCGGCCGAGGTAGACGTTGCCGATCATCGACGACTGCGACTCGCGGGTGACGTAGTGCTCGACGAGTACGTCGTCCTCGAGCACCGCGATCTGCGTACGGTCACGCTGCTGGCGGATCACCATCGTGCGCTGAACGGCCTCGCGGCGGGCCAGGAACTCCGACTCGGTGAGGATCGGCGGCCGGCGGCGACCGGCCTCCCGGCCCTCCCGGCGGCGCTGCTTCTTGGCTTCCAGCCGGGTCGAGCCCTCCAGGGCGCTCGGCTCGTCGTCGCCCTTGCGGGGCTCGCGGACCTTGACGACGGTGTGCTCGGGGTCGTCGGGCGCGCCGTCGGTGGACTCACCGCGACGGCGGCGACGGCGCCGGCGGCGACGCGAGCCGCCTCCGTCCTCGTCGGAGTCGTCCTCGGAGTCGTCGGACTCCGCGGCGGAGGTCTCCGCCGCTTCGTCGGTGCCAGCCTGGCCGGCGTCGTCGGAGGTGGAGTCGGCGCCGGAGTCGTCGTCGGCGCCGTTCTTGTTCCTGCGGCGCCCGCCGCGGCGGCGACGGCGACGGCGGCCGCCCTCGGACTCCTCGCTGTCGTCGGAGTCGTCGATGTCGGCTTCGTCGGAAACGGGTTCGGCCTTGCGCCCGCGCCTGCCGCGGGTGGACCGGCCGCCAGCGTCGGTCCCGGACTGGTCCGCCTCAGCGGCCTGGTCCGGCTGGTCCTGCTTGTCCGCCGCCTGGCCGGCGTCTGCGGTCTCGGCAGCTTCGGCGGTCTCGGTGGCCTGTGCGGCCGCTCCCCCGCGGGTACGCCGGCGGCGCGACGGCTTCTGCTCACCGGACTCCGCCGGCTCCCCCGCCGCTGACCTCTCGACGGGAACGACCGGTGCGGTCTCGATCGCCGGCGGCTGGAACAGCACGGTCGGCGGCTGGAAGGCCACGGCTGCCGGAGCCTCGGGCCCGGTGGACTGCGGCCGGCCGGCGGGCTCGGCGGCCTCCTCGGAAACGGCCGGCTGCTCCGCCGGCTCGTTGCCCGACTGGTCGCCACCAGCGGGGGCGGGTGGGTTGGCCGCCTCCGCCTCGGTGGCGGCGGCCGCAGCGGCGGCCTCGGCCGGTGCCATCGCGACCGGAGCGGAGGTCTCCGGCTGGGCCGGCTGAGTGCTCTCGGGCTGGGCGCTCTCGGGCTGGGCGCTCTCGGGCTGGGCGCTCTCGGCCTGGTCGTTCTTCGGCGCCGCGGCCTTCTTGGCCCGGGTGCGCTTGGCGGCGGCTCGCTTGCGCGGCGCCGGCTTCTGCTCCTCGGCCGAACCGTCGGCCGGAGTGTCGGGAGTACCGGCCGCCTCGGCGGGGACCACTGGGGTCTCCGCGTCCGCGGTGGCCTCGGCCGGCGCGGCGGCCTTCTTCGCCCGGCTCACGCGCTTACGCGCGGTGCGCCGCGGCGTGGTGGTCGTCGGCTCCGGCTCCTGCGCCGGGCCGTCTGCCTGCGGCGGCGAGCCGTCTGCCTGCGGCGGCGGGCCGTCTGCCTGCGGCGGGGAGCCGCCGGTGTCGGCAGCGGGTCGATCGGACTGTTCGGGTGTCGCGCCCGTTTCGGCGCCGGGCTCGTTTTCGAGCAAGTCTGTCTCCTGTCAGCCCCCGGGCTGGTGAGCCGCGCGGAGGCCCGTGTCGGTCGCCGGGACCACCCGCGGGTGGCTCCGACGTAAGTCGCTTGTCAGTCCCGACCGAGAGCCGTAGCTTCACTCCGGAACCGCGACGGCGCCTTCGCCACGGCATCGCTCCCGATCGGTGTCCCAACCGCGTCAACGGCTCCTGTCACTCACGAGGTGACGGAAGCGTCGCGGTCGGGGGCCAGCGGGTCGCCCACGGTGCCGGACTCCTCGTCCCACGGGCCCTGGCTCCGCCGGGTCATGCGATGTGCTGGCGGAAGCTGGAGCCCTGACGCCAGGCGGAGCCCGGCGAGGACGTCGTCGGGTCGCACAGCGGGCGTTCCGTGCCGCACGACCACCTGCAGTATCGCACAAGGAATCGAGAGGTCGGTCGCACCGCCGGACGGTGCGCCCGCGGCCGGTTCCGGCCGGGTCAGGCCGAGCCGGCGGACCGCGTCCCGAATGTCGAATACGCGAAGTCCGTTCTTGGTGAGGCGCTCCACCTCCACCACGTCGCGGGCGTGGAACGCCTCGACCGCGGCGGACAGGTCGCCGGCCGCTTCCACCGGGAAGGCGAGCTCCCAGAACGACGCCTGCAGCCGGTCCGCCAGCGCACCCGCGCCCGCCTCCACGACCTCCAGCACGTCCAGCCCCTCGGGCAGCGCGGCGTCCAGTCCGGCACGCAGCGCCTGCGGGTCGCAACGCACGGCGACACCGAGTTCGGCGTACTCCGCCTCACTGGCGGCCCCGGTCGGCGCGGCCCCCGCGTAGGAGATCTTCGGATGCGGACTGAAACCGGCGGAGTACGCGATGGGTACGCCGGCCCGGCGGACGGCACGCTCCAGCGCCCGCTGGAAGTCGCGGTGGCTGGTGAAGCGCAGCCGTCCCCGCTTGGCGTACCGGAAACGCAGCCGCTGCACGGTCGGCGGGGTGTTGCGGTCGGGTGGCTTCGGTGTCCGGCTCATATCGCCGCAGACCTTACCCGTGTGCCCGCGCGGGGCCGGCCGGTCAGCCGGTCAGCCGGAGTCACGACTGCCGGCGGGGGCCAGGAGCTCGGCCTGCCGGGCCTGCGAGACGCCCACGATGGGGAGCATCTTCTGCCCGGTCGGGCCGACCTGGATCTCCGTACCCATCTGCGGGCAGACGCCGCAGTCGAAGCACGGTGTCCAGCGGCAGTCCTCGACCTCGACCTCGTCCAGCGAGTCCTGCCAGTCCTCCCACAGCCACTCCCGGTCCAGGCCGGCGTCGAGGTGGTCCCACGGGAGCACCTCGGTCTCGCCGCGTTCGCGGGTGGTGTACCAGTCGAGGTCGACGGGCTCGCCGGCCAGCGCCTCCTCGCACGCTTTCACCCACCGGTCGTAGGAGAAGTGCTCGCTCCAGCCGTCGAACCGGCCGCCGTCGGCCCACACCGCACGGATCACCCGACCCACCCGGCGGTCGCCGCGGGACAGCAGTCCCTCGACCACCGAGGGCTGCCCGTCGTGGTAGCGCAGCCCGATCGCCTTGCCGTACTTCCGGTCGCTGCGGATCGCGGCCCGCAGCTTGGACAGCCGGGCGTCGACGTTCTCCCACGACTCCTGGGCGGCCCACTGGAACGGCGTGTGCGGCTTCGGCACGAACCCGCCGATGGACACCGTGCACCGGATGTCGTTGCGGCCGGACACCTCGCGGCCGGTGGCGATCACCCGCTGGGCCAGGTCGGCGATGGCGAGCACGTCCTCGTCGGTCTCGGTCGGAAGACCGCACATGAAGTACAGCTTCACCTGCCGCCAGCCGTTGGCGTAGGCGGTGGCGACGGTACGGATGAGGTCGTCCTCACTGACCATCTTGTTGATGACCTTGCGCATCCGCTCGCTGCCGCCCTCGGGCGCGAACGTCAACCCGGACCTGCGGCCGTTGCGGGAAAGCTCGTTGGCCAAAGTGATGTTGAACGCGTCGACCCGGGTCGACGGCAGTGACAAGGAGACGTTGCTTCCCTCGTAGGTGTCGGCGAGTCCCTTCGCCACATCACCGATCTCGGAGTGGTCGGCGCTGGACAGCGACAGCAGCCCGACCTCCTCGAAACCGGACGCCTCCACGCCCTTCTGCACCATCTCGCCGATGGTGGAGATGTTGCGCTCGCGTACCGGCCGGGTGATCATCCCCGCCTGGCAGAACCGGCAACCGCGGGTGCAGCCGCGGAAGATCTCCACCGAGAAGCGCTCGTGCACGGTCTCCGCCAGCGGGACCAGCGGCTGCTTGGGGTAGGGCCACTTGTCGAGGTCCATCAACGTGTGCTTGACGACGTGCGACGGAACCCCGCTGCGGTTGGGCGCCACCCGCTTGATCCGGCCGTCGGGGAGGTAGTCGACGTCGTAGAACTTGGGTACGTAGACCCCGCCGGAGGCGGCCAGCCGGAACAGCAGCTCGTCCCGTCCGCCCGGACAGCCCTCGGCCTTCCACTCCCGCACCACGTCGCTGATCGCGAGGACGACCTCCTCCCCGTCGCCGAGGACGGCGGCATCGAGGAAGTCGGCGATCGGCTCGGGGTTGAACGCGGAGTGGCCGCCGGCCAGCACGATCGGGTGCTCGTCGGTGCGCTCGCGGGACTCCAGCGGGATCCCGGCCAGGTCGAGCGCGGTGAGCAGGTTGGTGTAGCCGAGTTCGGTGGCGAAGGACACGCCGAGAAGGTCGAACGCGCCGACCGGGCGGTGCGCGTCGACGGTGAACTGCGGGATGGCGTTGTCCCGCATCACCTTCTCCATGTCCGGCCACACGGAGTACGTGCGCTCGGCCAGGATCCAGTCGCGCTCGTTGAGCACCTCGTAGAGGATCTGCACACCCTGGTTGGGCAGCCCCACCTCGTAGGCGTCGGGATACATCAGCGCCCACCGGACCTGGGTGGAGTCCCACTCCTTGACGGTCGAGTTCAGCTCGCCGCCGACGTACTGGATCGGCTTCTGTACCGCCGGTAGCAGGGGCTCCAGCCGGGGGAACAACGACTCCACGGCCATGGTTCTCAGCACACCTTCGATCGGGGTCTCGTCGGCCAAAGCATCCAGGGTAACCGCCGGGTTCACCCGGCCCGGGTGGTCGGGGCCGCGTCGGCCGGGTGTCCCGGTCCCTCGTCGGGTTCTGCGTGGGGCCCGGCGCGGCGCGCGGGTCGGCCGGGCGGGCGACGCCATTCCCCCGCGCGAGGGAGGTGGGCGCCGGTCCACCCCGGCCAGCGTGAAGGCGTGCGAACTCCTGACGGAACGCGGGTCCGCCGCGACGCCGACGGCATGGACGGCATGGAGTGCCCCGACAGCCCGGACAGCCGCGACAATCCGAACGACATGAACGAGTACGCGGCCGGCACCTGCTCGGACCGCCCGAAGGTCCACTGGTCGGCGTGCTTGCCGGCGCTGGTGGTCGGCTTCGTCCTCGCATATGGGGCACTTCGTACGTACTGGGCACTCGGCCACCGGCCGTGGTTCCCGCCGATCGGGCCCGACCTGCTGGCGTTCTCCGGCTGGGGCGTGGTCGTCCTGTGCGCGGCGGCGGCCGCGGTGGCGGGGGTCATCCGCCTGCTGGTCGGCCCGCTCGGGGTGGTCTCCGAGGACGACGACCCCGCCGCACCGAGCGTCACCGGAGCACGCGGAGCGATGGCGCGGGCGAGCGCCGGCTGGGCGGCGGTGGTACTCGCCTGGGTCGTGAGCGCCGCCCTCACCTCCGCCGCCTGTCTGCTGCTGCTCGACGTCGTGGGGCTGTTGTTCGTGGGGCTCGGCATGTCGTTCGACGTGGGTGCGCTGCTCAGCCGGGCCGGCTGCATGGCGGGCGCGGTCCTGGTGGGCAGGACCGCGCTGGCCGGCGGTCGGCGGCTGCGGAACGGCTGCCCCGCCTGTGGCCGGCGGCGCGGTGGCCGAGCGGCGTGTGACACGCCTGCCGGGTCGTCCGTAGGCGGAGGGACGGTGCGCTCACCGTCGTGGGCGTTCGCGGCCGGCTACCTGGCGGTTCTCGGGTGTGTGGCCCGGTTCGGCGCGCAGGCGCTGGTCGGGTTCGGCTCGGAGGCGGCGCCCACGACCGGTGCGGCCGGCCGGGTGGCGGGCTTCGCGTTCCTGGCGGCCGCCGCGCTCGCCGGCACGTTGCTGCCGCTGGCGCAGGTGCACCGCTTCGGACGGGTCTCGCCGCGCTGGGTGCTCGGCCTCGCCGGCCGCCGGATCCCGCGGTGGCTGGTCCTCGGCCCGGGGCTGGGCGTCTCGGTGGGGATGACGGCGTACTTCGGGACCGGTCTGGTTCAGCTCCTCACCGAACCGGCGAGTGCGACGTCCACCGACCCGTACCCGTCCTGGTTCATGGGGGTGGCCATGTCCGCGTACCTCGTGTGGGGAGTGGGCCTCGGCATCGCCGCGCTCTCCTACCGACTGCTCACCCGGCCGCGGTGCTCCTGGTGCGCGGCGCCGGCTCGGTAGGCCGGATCTGTCGGATGGCGGATTCGGTCGGTACGGCCGGATCCGTCAGTACGAGGGGATAATGTCCGCGCGTGGGCCACCGGGACACGCCACGGCCTTGTCCCGGCCCGTTCGCTGCGGATCGGCCCACCACCTACCGAACGCAGCACGGAGAAGGCGGCCATGAACGACCAGCGACCCGAACCCCGCCCGTCGGAGCAGCCGGGGCCCGCCCGGCCGGCCGGCGGTGCCGACATCCTGGCCTCCGACGCCGAGCGGGAGGCGGTCGTCTCCCGGCTCAACTCCGCGTGTGGCGAGGGCCGGCTGACGCTGGAGGAGTTCAGCGACCGGCTCGAACGCTCCTACACCGCCCGCACCCGCGGTGAGCTCGAGCCCCTCCTCCGTGACCTCCCGGTCGGCACCGAGGAGAAGGCCGAAGCGGCGGCACGGCCCTCCCACGGCCGCGGGCGCACCGACTGGCACGTGACGCCACTGGGCGGACTGCGCCGCAGCGGGCGCTGGCGGATGCGCGACCACCTGCTGTCGGTCACGTTGATCGGCGGTGTCGACCTCGACCTGCGCGAGGCGCAACTGGACGCACCGGAGGTCACGCTGACCTCGGTGTCGGTCATCGGCGGCGTCAGCCTGACCGTTCCGCCCGGGGTCTCGGTGGTGACCGAGGGGTTCAGCCTGCTCGGCGGCCGGAGTATCGACGTCGACGAGGTGGCCGGCGACGACGCGCCGACGCTGCGGGTTCGCGCGTACTCCGTGCTCGGAGGCCTGCGAGTGGCGAGCTCCCGGCCCTATGACGGATTCCGTGCCGCTCGGGCGAGCCGACGCGAGGCCCTGGCCGACGCGCGGGCCCAGCGTGGCGCGGCCCTCGGTGAGGCCCGGACCCAGCGCAGGTCCGCGCTCGCCGAGGCCCGGTCCGAGCGCCGGGACGCGTTGCGCGACGCTCGGCAGGCCCGGCGGGACGCTCGGCGGGAGCGACGGGGCGGCCGGTAGCCGGAGTTCTACCTACCCGCCACGCCTGGAGCCGGTCCGGGTAGGAGGTGTCGGCGTCTGATGGGAAGATGTGCCGCATGGCCGCGTTCTTGTGTCTCCCGACCGGGTCGGGACTCACTCTCGCCGACATCGAAGACTGGGCGTCTCGCGCCCGCGCGCTCGGCGCCGTCGACGACGCCGAGGTCGTGGTCGGTGAGCCCCCGCTGCCCGACGGCGGTGAGCGCGTGACGCTCAGCGTCGCGGTCAACGTCAGCCGTACGGTCCTGCCCGACGCCTGACCGGCCGGCCCGTGGCCGCGCTCTGGTCCGCGGCGAACGGTTCTCCCGGCCCACTGCTGGACTCCCTGGTCTCCCCCGGCGTCCGGCGTACGTCCTACCGCGCATTCCCCTCCGGGCCAAGCGGACCGGCACTCCCCACCGGAACCGCTTCCGGTCACGATCTCGACCAACGCGGACCTGACCGCTTCTGATGGACCCGTTCGGGAGTCGATGCAGGAGTTCATCCACTCAGACCACCTGATCCGAGCTGTCCCCGACGGCGTACCCGAGGGGGCACCTCGATCGGCCTGAAGTGACTCCTCAACCTCCGGCTCCCCTCACCGACAGGAAGGTCCCACCGTGCCAGACGCCGCGCCCGACAGTACGCCGTCCGCCAGGCCCAACGTGGTGGTCGTCTTCACCGACCAGCAACGTTGGGACACCACCGGGGTGCACGGCAACCCGCTGGACCTCACCCCGAACTTCGACGCCATGGCGCGCGCCGGGACACATGTGGTGCAGGCCTGTACGCCGCAGCCGGTGTGCGCACCGGCTCGGGCGGCCATCCAGACCGGCGCCTACCCCACCACCACGGGCGTCTTCCGCAACGGCCGCACGCTGCCCGCCGACGTACCCACGCTGGCCGGCTGCTTCGCCGAGGCGGGCTACTCCACCGGATACATCGGCAAGTGGCACCTGGCAGACGAGGAACCGGTGCCGCCGGGCAAACGTGGCGGCTACCAGAGTTGGCTCGGTGCGAACGTGCTGGAGTTCGTCTCCGACGCCTACCGCACCGTGATGTTCGACGACGACGGCCGGCCGGTGATGCTGCCGGGCTACCGGTCCGACGCGGTCATCGACGCGGCGATCCGGTTCGTCGCCGACCAGACCAGCCCGGACGGGTCGGGCACGGCGCGGCCGTTCTTCCTCTTCGTGTCGCTGATCGAACCGCACCACCAGAACGAGGTGGACACCTACCCGGCACCGGACGGGTACGCCGAGCGCTACCAGGGACGCTGGCTCCCACCGGACCTCGCCACGCTGTCAGCCCAGGGCGGCACGGCGCACCAGCACCTCGGTGGCTACTGCGGGCAGATCCGCCGCGTCGACGAGGGACTCGGCCGGTTGGTCGACGCGCTGCGCAGCCTGAACCTGCTCGACGACACGATCCTGGCCTTCACCTCCGACCACGGCAGCCACTTCAAGACCCGCAACGGGGAGTACAAGCGCTCCTGCCACGACGCCTCCATCCGCGTGCCGCTCGCCCTGCGCGGACCCGGCTTCGACGCCGGCGGTGCGCTGAACCGGCCGGTGAGCACGATCGACCTGCCGCCGACCCTGCTCGACGCGGCCGGAGTGGACGTGCCGAAACAGATGCAGGGCCGGTCGTTCCTGCCGCTGGTCCGCGATCCGGGTGCGGACTGGCCGGAGGAGGTGTTCGTCCAGGTCAGCGAGTCGGAGGTGGGCCGCGCGATCCGTACGTCCCGATGGAAGTACTACGCCGTCGACCCCGACGCGCACCCCTGGGACGACCCGGCGGGCACGCGGTACGTGGAGACGGCGTTGTACGACCTGGCCAACGACCCGTACGAACTCCGCAACCTGGCCGGGCTGACCTCCCACCGGCAGGTCGCGGACCAGCTGCGGGAACGGCTCGCCGCCCGGATGGTGGAGGCGGGCGAGGCCGCGCCCCAGATCCTGCCCGCACCCGAGGTGCCCGCCGGGCCGCAGCGACGGGTCGACCCCGCCGCGCACTCCGGCCGGTGGACCCCGGTGCGGTTCGGGCACCAGCGAGCCGGATCCTGAGCCGGCGCCGAGGCCGGGTTCGCGCCCGGTGCCGGAGCCGAAGCGCGCGGCGTCCAGACGCACGAGGTCACCGGCGCACGGACCTGAGGTAAGCCACCGTCTCGGCATGACCGAAGTGCTCGGCCCAACCGAGCGGGGTGGCCTGGTGAGCCGTGTCCACCCGGTCGAGGTCGGCGCCGCGCTCGACGAGGAGCCGTGCCACGTCGAGCGCGCCCGCCCCGGCCGCGTAGTGGAGCGGAGACGGCGCCGACGAACGCTCGGGCGCGTCGACGCCGAACCCGAGGTCGACGAGCAGGCGTACGGCATCCCAGCGTTGGCGCGAGGCGGCCCGGGAGACGATGCCGGGATCCTCCTGGCGAAGGCGTTCGACCACGCCCGGGTCCTGGGCACTGAGCCGCTCCGCCTCCGCCCGGTCACCGCGGAGGCACGCGTCGGCGAACGGGTCCTGGGGGCGCTGGTGTGCGTACAGGTCGCGGACCACTCCGATCTCCGCACCATGGTGGATCAGCTCGTCCAGGATGTGCAGCACGAACGCGGCACCGTCGGACTCGGCGAACGGCCCGGCGATCTCACCCATCGGCCGGGCCAGTGCCTCGTCGGTCACGGCTGCGAGCCGGCGGCGCCAGATCGCGTGCGCGCGTTCGATGGCCGCGATCGCCGCGGCGGCGGTGCCCTGCGGCGCCGGCTCCTGGTCGGCGCCGACCGGCAGTCCGAGCCAGGTGGCGGTGCGGTCCTCTCCCAGGAGGCCGGCAATGTGAGCGATCCGCCAGGCCAGAGTGGTGAACGGCGCCGGCTGCGGTGGCAGGGCCGAACCGTCGGCGGCGTGGCCGCCGTCCCCGGTCGGCCGGACCGTCCAGACGCCGGGCACCGGCTCCCAGAGGTACTCCTCGTCGGTGAGGCCGCCGAGCCGGTGGCGCAGTCGCTGCCAGGCGTAGTCGGAGAGTTCGAGCAGGTGAGCCTTCATGGAGCTGCTGGCCGGAAGGTCGGTGGATGCGTCCGTCGGGGTGGTCATAGCCGAACGCTAGCCCCGGTGGCGGACAGCTCCGGTCCGGCATTCCCGGCGAACCACGAGGTCATCGGGCGGAGCGCGGCGAACTCCGCGAGCACCCGGTCGACCACCTCCGGCGTGTGCAGCCAGGCCTCGCCGCCGACCGGCCGGGAAGCGGTCAGCGTCCGGTGCCGCAGCAGGTCCGCTCGGGGATGGTCAGGCGGGAAGCCGCGGGGCACCCGCTTGAGCAGATCACCGCCGATCTCGTACCCCTCCTCGCTCAGGTCCTCGACGACCTCCGCCAGCTCCGCGCCGGCGTCGCCGGCGACCGCGGCCCGGTAACGCTCGACCTGCTCACCCGGCGCGTACCACCACGAGCACTGGACGGCCAGGCCGTCCAGGTCGAACGACACCCCCAGCTCGACGTTGGGCGCGACCCGGACCATGCCGACCTGCCGCTGCCACGGCCACAGCATCTTGGCGAAACCCCAGACGTGGAAATCCTCGTAGGCCTCGTCGGCGGCGGCCACGTCCCGCAGCAACGCGAGCATCGGCCGGCGGACCAGCCGCTCTCGATCGCGGCGCTGTCGTTCGCGCTCGGCCAGGGTCGGGTCGCCGTCCAGCCGCAGCAGCACGTCGAACGCCTCCTCCGGCCAGCCGGTGCAGTGATCTTCGTCGGTTCGGCCCGCGGTGTGGTTCGCGGGCTGGTTCGCGGTGTCGTTCGCAGGTCGTCCCATGGGGACCTCCCGGGCGGAAGCGGGATCGCGGATCAGGGTGTGCGGAGCATGCCACCGCCCACCGACAACCGGCGGAGGCGGCCGAGCCGACGCTGGGGGTCTGGTCCCCGGAAGGGTCGGCGCGGAAGAATCGCCGGGTCATGGACGTCATGGACACCGCCGCCCGCCTGCTCCGGCTGCTCTCCCTCCTTCAGGCCCGCCCGCACTGGCCCGGAGAGGAGCTGTCCGAACGCCTCGGGGTCACCCCGCGCACCGTCCGTCGCGACGTCACCCGGCTGCGTTCCCTCGGCTACCCCGTACGCGCCGATCTGGGTACGCACGGCGGCTACCGGCTCGCCGCCGACGGCCGGCTGCCTCCGCTGCTGCTGGACGACGACGAGGCGGTGGCCATCGCGGTCGGGCTCGGCGTCGCCGCGACCACAGCCGTGTCCGGTGTGGCGGACGGCGCCGTCGCGGCGCTGGCGAAGCTGGACCAGGTCCTGCCCGCCAGGTTGCGCGAACGCGTGAGCGCCGTCCGGGCGAGCACGGTGCAACTGCCCGGGCCGGACCTTGCCCTGGTGGACGCCGACGTCCTGGTCGTGCTGGCCACCGGGTGCCGGCGTACGGAAGGCGTTCGGTTCGGCTACCTCGACCACCACGGACAGGTCAGCGAGCGGTCGGTCGAGCCGTACCGGATCGTGCACACCGGCCGGCGGTGGTACCTCGTGGCCCGAGATCGGGACCGCGACGACTGGCGGACGTTCCGGGTCGACCGGGTGCGGGACCCGGTGCTGACCGGCCGGCGGTACGAGCACACCGACCCGCCGGACGCCATCGCCATGGTGTCGGAAGGGACCAACCTCGCACCGTGGTCGATCCAGGCCCGGCTCCGGGTGCCGTTCGACCTGGCGGAGGCCCGGCGGCGGTTCCCGCCCAGCGTCGGTGTCGTCGAGCCGGACGGCGAACCGGACGGCGACGAGCCGTCCACGATCCTGCGGGTGGCCGCCAACGAGCTGGGGCCACTGATGTCGTTCGTCGCCGGGCTGGACTGCGACGTCGACGTGCTGGCGCCTGCGGAGTTGCGGGCCGCTGTCCGCGACCGCGGCGTCCGCCTGGCCGCACGTCACGGCGACCCGCCACCCGGGTGATCACCGGCCTACCGGTCGCCGCCCGGTGGCGGTGCTCGCATAGGGTCGACAGACGAACCCCACCCATGTCGTCGCAACGGAGATCACCAGCGATGCTCGATCGCGCCGAAATCGACGCCCTCTTCCCCGCGGACCTGCCCGAGCCGGCGTACTGGGAACAGCAGTACCCGCCCCGGCAGCTGCCCGAGGGCGCGAAGGTGACGCGGGTCGGTCCGTCGCCCACCGGGTCGGCCCACCTCGGTCTCCTCTACGTCGCGATCATCGACCGGTCCGTCGCCGACGAGTCCGGTGGCCGCTACATCTTCCGGATCGAGGACACCGACCAGGCCCGTGAGGTTCCCGGCGCGCTGGAGCAGTTCGACCGGGCCTTCGCCTACTTCGCGGTGAAGCCGGACGAGGCCGAGGACCTGCCCGGCGACTACGGCCCGTACCGCCAGTCCCGGCGTTCGCACATCTACCTCAGCTACGTCCGCGAGCTGCTGCGCCAGGACAAGGCTTACCTCTGCTTCGCCACCAAGGAGGAGCTGGCGCAGATCACCGCGACGCAGCAGAAGACGAAGCTGCCGACCGGCTACTACGGGCGGTGGGCGATCTGGCGCGACGCCGAGCCCGACGCCGTGCGGGCCAAGCTCGCCGACGGTGCGCCGTACGTCGTCCGCTTCCGCGCCCCGGCGCGCCCGGGCGCACGGACCCGCTTCACCGACGCCATCCGGGGCGAGCTCTCCCACGAGTCCAACCGCAACGACGTGGTGATCCTGAAGACCTCCGCGCAGGAGCCGCGGCTGCCGACGTACCACTTCGCGCATGCCGTGGACGACCACCTGATGCGGGTCAACCTGGTGATCCGCGCCGACGAGTGGATCTCGTCGGTGCCGCTGCACCTGCAGCTGTTCGAGGCGCTGGGCTTCGAGGCGCCGGAGTACGCCCACATCGCGCCGCTGAACAAGCAGGACGGCGGCAGCAAGCGCAAGCTGTCCAAGCGCAAGGACCCCGAGGCGTCGGTCGACTTCTTCCTGGAGGCGGGCTACCCCGCGCCGGCCACGCAGTACTACCTGCGCGGCCTGGCCAACGGCCGGCTCGCCGACCTGCCGATGGCGGAGGCGCTGGCGGCGCCGATCCGGCTGGCCGACTGCGGTGTGGCCGGTCCCCTGGTCGACGTGGTGAAGCTGTCCGACATCAGCGCCGACCACATCGCCACCCTCTCCGGTGAGGAGATCCTCGACCAGCTCTCGGCATGGGCGCGGACGTACGACCCCGAGCTGGTGGAGGTCGTGGCGAACGACCACGACCTGGCCCTGCGCGCGCTGGCCGTCGAGCGCGATGGGGTGGAGAACCCCCGCAAGGACCTGCGCCGGTGGTCGGACTTCCGGCCGGTGTACGGCTTCTTCTTCCCGGCGCTGTTCCCGCTGGTCGACGACCCCGCCGACGAGCGGCTGGGCGGGCTGGACCCGGCGATCGTGCGCACGCTGGCGGCGGAGTTCGCGGACGGGTACCAGGAGCTGGACGACCCGCAGGAGTGGTTCGGCCAGATCCGCGACCTCGCCTCCCGGCACGGCTTCGCCAAGAACGCCAAGGAGTACAAGCGCGACCCGGACGCCTACCCCGGCTCCATCCGCGAGGCCGCCCAGGTGATCCGGGTGGCGCTCACCGGCTCCACCCGCAGCCCCGACCTGTTCTCGGTCGCCCGGGCGCTGGGGGCGCCGGAGGTGCTGCGGCGGGTGCGTGCGCTGACCGGCGCCCAGGCCTAGGGCCGAGGCTGACCGCGGACCCCGATGCCGACCACGACCGGGGGTACGGGGGGCGCTCGGGGCGCGAGCAGCCGAGCCGGTGGACCGCGGTCCGGCGTACGAAAGCGCTCCGGGGCGGCGCTGCTCGGTCCTGCGATGGTCGCCGCGGTCGCCTACGTCGATCCCGGCAACGTCGCCACCAACGTCACCGCCGGCGCGACCTACGGCTACCTGCTGGTCTGGGTGATCGTCGCCGCCAACCTGATGGCCGGGCTGGTGCAGTACCTCTCCGCCAAGGCGGGCCTGGTCACCGGGCGTTCCCTGCCGGCGCTGGTCGCGGAGGAGCTGTCCCGGCCGGCCCGGTTGGCGTACTGGCTGCAGGCCGAGCTCGTCGCGATCGCCACCGACCTCGCCGAGGTGGTGGGCGGCGCGATCGCACTGGCCTTGCTGTTCGACCTGCCGCTGCTGGTCGGCGGGCTGGTGACCGGCACCGTGTCGATGGCGGTGCTGGCAGTGCACGACCGGCTCGGCCGCCGTCCGTTCGAACGCGTCATCGTGTCGTTCCTGCTGGTCGTGACAGTCGGTTTCCTCGCCGGCCTGGTCGTCTCCCCGCCGGCGCCGGGCGAGGTCGCCGCCGGGCTGGTGCCGGGGTTCGCCGGGCTGGACAGCGTGCTGCTGGCCACGGCGATGCTCGGCGCGACGTTGATGCCGCACGCGGTCTACCTGCACTCCGGGCTGGCCGCCGACGGGCCGGCCGCGCGGCGGCTCGCCGCCTGGACCTCCGCGGGACGGCATCCGACCGCTGACCGGGCGGAGGACGCCACCGCCGCCCGGGTACGCCGGCGCGCGGGCGGGGTGGTCCGGCGCTATCTCGTCGTCACCCGGATCGACGTGCTGGTGGCGATGGTGCTGGCGGGCACCGTCAACCTCGGCCTGCTGCTGGCCGCCGCCACGGCACTGCGCGGTGTGCCGGGCACGGACCGGCTGGAAGGCGCGTACGCCGCGATCGCCGACCAGCTCGGCGGTGGGATCGCGGTGGTCTTCGCGGTGGGGCTGCTCGCCTCCGGGCTGGCGTCCACCTCGGTCGGCTGCTACGCCGGCGCGATGATCATGGAGGGGCTGCTGCGCCGGCGGATCTCGCTGTTGGTGCGGCGGCTGGTGACGCTGGCACCGGCCCTGCTGCTGCTCGGGATCGGCGTCGACCCCACCCGGGCGCTGGTGTTGTCGCAGGTGGTGCTGTCGTTCGGGGTGCCGTTCGCGGTGGTGCCGCTGGTGCTGCTCACCGCCCGCCGGCGACTGATGGGCGAGGCCACCAACCACCCGGTCACCACGGTGGCGGCCGGGGTGGTCGCCACCGTGGTCACCGCGCTGAACCTCGGGCTGGTGGTCCTCACGGTCGCCGGAGCGGGCTAGGCGAGAGCGGCCCCGGGGCCGCGGCAGACTCTAGACCTTCGGGAACCAGAGAGCGATCTCGCGGGCCGCGGACTCGGCCGAGTCGGAGCCGTGCACGAGGTTCTCCCGGTTGGACAGCGCGAGGTCGCCGCGGATGGTGCCGGCGGCCGCCTTCCGGGCGTCGGTCGCGCCGTTGAGCGCCCGCACGACCTCGACCGCCTGGTCACCCTCCAGCACGGCCGCGACCAGCGGGCCGCTGGTCACGAAGTCGCGCAGCGGCGGGTAGAAGGCCTTCTCCACGTGCTCGGCGTAGTGGGCGTCGGCCATCGCCGCGTCGATGGTGCGGAGTTCGAGCGTGACCAGGGAGAGCCCCTTGCGTTCGTAACGGCTCAGGATCTCGCCGACCAGGCCACGGCGTACGGCGTCGGGCTTGATCAGGACCAGGGTGCGCTCGGACACGCGGACTCCTCGCGATGAGTGGGGCCGGCACACGGGGAGGCCGGCTCGGCGGAACGGACAGAACCAACAGGATGGACAGGATGCGCAGCGTAACCGGTCACTGGGTGCGGTCCCGGTCGGCCCGGAGCGCGACGATGCGCCGGTCGAGGACGAGGCAGACGAACCACAGCACGGCGAAGATCGCGCCGAGGAAGAACATCAGGGGTACGACGACACCCAGCGCGATCGCGACCACCTGCAGCACCGACCCGACCACCCGGCCGGCGGGATAGCGCAGCAGGCCCGCCGTGATGAGACAGGCGACGGCGATCCCGCCACCGACCGCGCCGGCCCGGCCGCCGCTGACGTCCTCGATCGACACGGCCACCGGGATGGCCAGGCCGACGATGATCGCCTCGAAGACGAGGATCGCCGCGAGTACCGAGCGCACGCCGTCACCGTCCCCCGAGCAGGACCCGCGCCTCGCCGGCGGTGATGACCGAGCCGGTGACCAGCACGCCGCCGGAGCCGAAGGCCGCTGCCTCCTCCTCCGCCAGCCGCATGCCGAGGTCCAGCGCCTCGTCCAGACGCGGGGCGAGGTCGACGCGTTCCTCGCCGAAGATGTCCATCGCGATCTCGGCGAGCTCGGCGGCCGGCATGGCGCGCGTGGTGGAGTTCTGGGTGCACACGATCCGGCTCAGCACCGGCTCGAACGCCTCCAGCACCCCCTCCACGTCCTTGTCCGCCATCACCCCGACCACGCCGATCAGGGGCTCGAACGAGAACGACTCGGTGACGGCCGCCGCGGTCGCGGTGGCACCGTGCGGGTTGTGCGCCGCGTCGAGCAACACGGTCGGGCTGCGGCGGACAACCTCGAGGCGCCCGGGCGAGCTGACGTTGGCGAAGCCCTCGCGGACCAGGTCGGCGTCCAGCCCCTCGCCCTCGGTGACCCCGCCGGCGAGGAAGGCCTCGACCGCAGCCAGTGCCACCGACGCGTTGTGAGCCTGGTGGACGCCGTGCAGCGGGAGGAAGATCTCGTCGTACGTGCCGTGCAGGCCCTGCAGGGTGAGTTGCTGCCCGCCGACCGCGAGGTCGCGGTTGACGACGCCGAACTCCAGGCCCTCCCGCGCCACCGAGGCGCCGACCTCCGCGGCCCGGCGCATCAGCACCTCCGCGACCTCGACCTCCTGCTGGGCGATCACCGCGACCGCGCCCGGCTTGATGATCCCGGCCTTCTCCCCGGCGATCTCGGCGGGCGTGTCGCCGAGGTACTGCGCGTGGTCGACCGCCACCGGGGTCACCACCGCGACCCGGCCGTCGGCGACGTTGGTGGCGTCGAACCGGCCGCCGAGCCCGACTTCCAGCACCGCGGCGTCGACCGGGGCGTCGGCGAAGACGGCGAACCCGATGGCGGTGACGATCTCGAAGAAGGACAGCGGCCGGTCCAGCCGCGGGTCGGCGAGGTCCACGAACGGCATCACCTCGTGGTAGGCCTGCACGAACCGCTCCGGCGACACCGGCTCCCCGGCCAGGCTGATCCGCTCCCGGATCTCGGCCAGGTGCGGGCTGGTCAGCCGGCCCGCCCGGACTCCGAACGCCGCCAGCAGCGAGTCGACCATCCGGGCGGTGGACGTCTTGCCGTTGGTGCCGGTCAGGTGGATCACCGGCGCGGCGTGCTGCGGCTCACCCAGCAGCTCGCACAGCAGCCGGATCCGCTCGAGGGTGGGGCCTTCGACCGACTTGTGCTCGGGCAGGCGGCGCAGCAGCGCCCGCTCCACCTCGGCGTAGGCCTCCTGGGCGGCCCGGTCGGTCTGCGCGGCCTGGTCCGCCCGGCCGCCATCACCGCGCGCCATGGCGACCAACTCCTGCTCGTGTAGTCACCCGGGCATTGTTTCGCGCTCGGGCGCCGAGCCGCCGCAAGGGGTCGCCATCGCGGGCTCAGCGTGGCTGATCGCGGACCAGTTCGACGAGGCGCGCCAGCAGTGCCGCGCGGCGGGGCAGGTGCGCGACCTCGACGTACTCCCCCGGCGCGTGGGCGTCGGCACCGACCGCGCCCAGCCCGTCCAGGGTGGGGGTGCCCACGCCGGCCGCGATGTTGCCGTCCGAGGCGCCACCGACGCTCGCGCCGGTCAGGGGTTCGAGCCCGAGCTCGCCGGCCGCCCGCTGGGCCAGCGCGAACAACTCCGCCGTGGCCGACGGCTCCAGCGGAGGATGCGCCCAGCCGGCCCGCACGTCCACGGCCGTGCCGGGGACCACCGGGTCGAGGTCGCGGATAGCGGCGTCGATCCGATCCCGATCGGCTGCCGAGGCCACTCGTACGTCGACGTGAACGGACGCGTCGGCCGGCACGGTGTTGTTCGTGGTTCCGGCAGCCAGCACGGTCGGGGTCACGGTCGGGCCGTGCGGCCCCTCGTCCAGGTCGGCGAGCCCCACCACGAGGTGGGCGAGGGCGACGCCGGCGTTGGCGCCGTTCCAGGGTTCGAGTCCGGCGTGCGCGGCCCGGCCGCGCACCCGCACCTCGTAGTGGGACACGCCCCGGCGCGCGGTCTTCAGGGCACCGCCGTCCGCGCTCGCCTCGAGTACGAACGCCGCGGCGCCGGCGCGGGCCTCCTGCTGGATCAGGCCGCGCGAGCTCGGGGCGCCGACCTCCTCGTCACCGGTCACCAGGACGGTCACTCCGTCGCGGCTGGGCAGGACCGACAGGGCGTGGAACAACTGCACCAGCCCGGCCTTCATGTCGAAGCAGCCCGGGCCGTACGCCCTGCCGTCGTGCACCTGCCAGGGGTGTTCGGTCAGCGAACCCACCGGCCACACCGTGTCGTGGTGCCCGAGCAGCAACACCCGCCGCCCGTCCGACGCGTCGCCGAAACGCCACCGCAGGTGGGTACGCCCGTCGGCGACGATGCGCTCCGGCGCCTGCCCGGTCAGGCGTTCCCCGAGCTCGGCGACCACGTCCGCGCTGGCGGCCACCGCGGCCAGGTCCGCCGACGGCGACTCCTGGCGCACCAGCGTCCCCAGGTCGTCCACCATCCCCGGCAGGGCGTCGGTGAGCGACCGCAGAGCTGCCTCGATTGACGGCACCGGGGTCAGCCGGCGGGCAGGGCGGCGAGCTGCGCCTCCAGCCGGGCGATGTCGGCCTCGGCCGTGGCGTACTGGCGGTTCACCTTGTCAACCACCTGTTGCGGCGCCTTGGCGAGGAACTCCGCGTTGCCGAGCTTGCGCTGGGCCTGGTCGCGGTCCTTGCGGGCGTTACCGAGGTCCTTCTCCAGCCGCCGCCGCTCGGCCGCCACGTCGATCGTGCCGGCGGTGTCCAGCTCGACGCGGACGTCGCCGACCGGCAGGGACGCCGACGCGGTGAAGTCCGGTCCTGCCTCCTCCAGCCGCAGCAGCGTGCGGATCGCAGGCTCGTGCGCGGCGAGGACGCCCGCCTCGATGCCGACCAGCCGGGCCGGCACCCGCTGCCCGGGCCGCAGGCCCTGGTCGGAACGGAACCGCCGGACCTCGGTCACCAGCCGTTGCAGGGAAGCGATCTCGGCCTCCGCGGCCTTGTCGGCGTACGCCTGCTCCGGCACCGGCCACGAGGCCACCACCAGCGACCGCTCGGCCTCGCCCGTGGCGGCGCCCGCGGCCTCACCGTCAACGCCGCCTTGCGTCAGGGCGAGCCACAGCTCCTCGGTGACGAACGGCATCACCGGGTGCAGCAGCCGCAGCAGCCGGTCCAGGACGTGCCCGAGCACCGCCCGGGTGGCCTGTGCCGCGTCCCCGCCCGCTGTCAACGACGTCTTGGCAAGCTCGACGTACCAGTCGCAGAACTCACCCCACGCGAAGGCCTGGATCGCCTCGCACGCCCTGGCGAACTCGTAGCCGTCGTAGGACGCGTCGACCTCGGCGATCACCGTGTGCAGGCGGGACAGGATCCACCGGTCCGCGCTGGACAGCCTGTCCGCCGCAGGCACCGGCAGCCCGGCGGACGCGCCGTTCATCAGCGCGAAGCGGGAGGCGTTCCACAGCTTGGTGGCGAAGTTGCGCGAGCCCTGCGCCCACTCCTCGGTGATGGGTACGTCGGAGCCGGGGTTGGCGCCGCGGGCCAGGGTGAAGCGGGTCGCGTCGGCGCCGTAGCGGTCGATCCAGTCCAGCGGGTCGATGACGTTGCCGAACGACTTCGACATCTTCTTGCCGTGCGCGTCGCGAACCATGCCGTGCAGGACGATCTCGCGGAACGGCACGCTGTCGGCGGGGCCGCGGTCCTGCATGGCGTACAGCCCGAACATCGCCATGCGCACGACCCAGAAGAACAGGATGTCGTAGCCGGTGACCAGCACGCTGGTCGGGTAGTAGCGCGCCAGGTCGGGGGTCTGCGCGGGCCAGCCGAGGGTGGAGATCGGCCACAGCCCGGACGAGAACCACGTGTCCAGCACGTCCTCGTCCTGGGTCCAGCCCGGGCCGGTGGGCGGCTGCTCGTCCGGACCGACGCACACCACCTCGCCGTTCGGCCCGTAGAAGACCGGGATGCGGTGGCCCCACCACAGCTGGCGCGAGATGCACCAGTCGTGCATGTTGTCGACCCAGGAGAAGTAGCGCTTGGCGAGCTCGGGCGGGTGGATCGCGATCCGGCCCGACCGCACGGCGTCGCTTGCGGCACTGGCCAGCGGCTCCACCTTCACGAACCACTGCAGGGAAACCCGGGGCTCGACCACGGTGTCGCAGCGCTGGCAGTGGCCGACGGCGTGGCGGTACGGCCGGACCTCGCGCTCGATCCGCCCGTCGGCCCGCAGCGCGGCGACCACGGCCGGCCGCGCCTCGAACCGGTCCAGCCCCTGGAACGGCCCGTGCGTGGTGATCACGCCGTGCTCGTCCATGATCACCAGGCTGGGCAGGTCGTGCCGGCGGCCGATCTCGAAGTCGTTGGGGTCGTGGGCGGGGGTGACCTTCACCGCGCCGGTGCCGAACTCCGGGTCGACGTGCTCGTCGGCCACCACCGGGATGCGGCGGCCGGTCAGCGGAAGCTCGACGTCGGTGCCGACCAGGTGGGCGTAGCGCTCGTCGTCGGGGTGCACCGCGACGGCGGTGTCACCGAGCATCGTCTCCGCGCGGGTGGTGGCGACCACGAGGGAGTTGTCGCCGTCGCCGTAGCGGATGGAGACCAGCTCACCGTCGTCGTCGGAGTGCTCCACCTCGATGTCGGACAGGGCGGTGAGACAGCGGGGGCACCAGTTGATGATCCGCTCGGCGCGGTAGATCAGCCCGTCGTCGTACAGCCGCTTGAACATCGTCCCGACGGCCTGCGAGAGCCCCTCGTCCATGGTGAACCGCTCGCGGGTCCAGTCGACCGAGTCGCCGAGCCGGCGCATCTGGCCGAGGATCTTGCCTCCGGACTCGGCCTTCCACCGCCACACTCGCTCCACGAACGCCTCCCGGCCGAGGTCGTGGCGGGACAGGCCTTCCTTGGCAAGCTCGCGTTCGACGACGTTCTGGGTGGCGATGCCGGCGTGGTCCATGCCGGGCAGCCACAGCGTGTCGAAGCCCTGCATCCGGCGCCTGCGCACCAGGACGTCCTGGATCGTGTGGTCGAGAGCGTGGCCCACGTGCAGGGAGCCGGTGACGTTCGGCGGCGGGATGACGATGGAGTACGGCGTGGCGTCGGGCTTGCCGCTCGGGGTGAAGTAGCCGCGCTCGACCCACCGCTCGTAGAGCGTGCCTTCCACCTCGGCCGGAACGAACGTCTGCGGAAGCTCGGGCGCGGACTCGGGCCGCTGCGGCGCACTCATGCGGTGAAGTTTAGGGACCGGCTCCCGGCGCCCGATCACGCGGGAACGGCGCGTCGTCCCGGCGTCGCGTCCAGCAGGGTGGACAAACTGTCTATGCCGCTTGACGGCCTCTCCGCCGTCTAGCACAGTGGACGAATGACGTTGGACGAAGAACTCCTCGCCAAGGCGCGTACCGCCCGGGAGCGGCTCGTCTCCCTCCAGCACGACGCCGAGATTGCCCAGGCCGACTACCACTACGCGATCCGGGTCCTCCACGCCGGCGGCGGCTCCATGCGGGAGATCGCCGACGCCCTCGACCTCAGCCACCAGCGGGTCCACCAGGTGGTCGACGCGGGTGATCCCGCCGCGGCCCGCAGGTCCGCCGAGCGCGGCGACCGCGACCGCACCGAACGGGACCGCGACCGCACCGAACGGGACCGGGAACGCGCCGAGCGCGACCGCGGCCGGGCCGAGCAGGACCGGGACCGCGCTGAGCGCGACCGGCAGCGTGCCGAACGCGCTGAGCGGCGCAAGGCCCAGGCCGAGGAGCGCCGGGAGCGGACCGAGCGCCGGCTGACCCGCCGGGCCGAGCGCCGGAACGGTCCCGACCAGTCAGGGGCCGAACACTCCGGCCCGCCTGGCGTACCCGGGTACGACCGGTTGTTCGCCGATACCCGGCACGTGCTCGACCTCGCGCGGGAGGAGGCGGTCGGGTTCGGGCACAACTACATCGGCACCGAGTCCCTGCTGCTCGGGCTGATCCGGGCCGACCAGGGCACCACCGGCCGGTTGCTGTCCGCCGCCGGTGTCGACCTCGAGACCGCCCGTGCGGGCGTGGAGCGCCTCATCGGCCGTGGCACCGAGTCCGTGGACGCGGAGCTGGTCCCGATGACACCGCGGGCGGCGAAGGTCGTCGAGCTGGCGCTGCGCGAGGCCAGGCACGACCGCGCGGACCTCGCCCGCGGCGAGCACCTGCTGCTGGCTCTCCTGCGGGAGGGCAAGGGCGTGGCGGCGCAGATCCTCGCCGAGGCCGACTTCGGCCGCTACGACGACGTACGCCGGCGGCTGGGCCGGGCCGGGTTGCGCTGCTCGTTCTGCGGCCGCGACGGGCTGCGGACCGACCGGCTGATCGCCGGGCCGGAGGTCTTCGTCTGCCGGGAGTGCGTCGACGACGCCGCTCAACTGCTGGCCGGTGAGGAGCCGGACTCCCCCGAGGCGGCCGACCGACTCACCCTGGTCGCCGATGGCATGGGTGGCACCGACCGGGACGCCGCCGCCTGCGGGTTCTGCGGCCGCCCCGGCGCCGAGGTCGGGCAGCTGGTCGCCGGGCCGGACACCGCGATCTGCGCCGGCTGCGTCGAGTTGTGCGGGCAGATCGCCGACGAGCCGGACAGCGGGCGCCGCTGAGCGGACGGTTCGTTCGTACGGAATTCTGCTGGCGAGGCGTCTCGCGGCCGGGCACACTGCCCGGGTGCACCCCGCGAACCCCACCGAGCCTGGCGCCGGCCGCCCCGCCCACACCCTGCGCGCCGCCACCGCCGACGACGCCGGCTTCATCGCCGAGATGACACTGGAAGCGTTCAACTGGTCACCGGACCGGCCGGCGTTCACCCCCGAGCAGTTCTGGGCGGACCCGGCGCTGCGGAAGTACGTCGAGGGCTGGCCGGCACCGGGTGAGCAGGGCGTGGTCGCCGTGGCCGGGGACGACTCCGGGGACGAGTCCGGGGGCACCGCCGCGCTGGGCCGGCCGGTCGGCGCGGCCTGGTGGCGCTACTTCCCCGCCGACAGGCCCGGGTACGGCTTCGTCGCCGAGGACGTGCCCGAGGTCAGCATCGCCGTGGCGCCGGACTCGCGCGGACGCGGGCTGGGCCGGGCACTGATCCGGGCGATCGTCGAGCAGGCGCGGGCGGCGGGGGTTCCCCGGCTCAGCCTGAGCGTCGAACGCACCAACCACGCGGCCGCGCTCTACGCGGCCGAGGGGTTCGAGATCGTGGGCGGCGACGAGAACGCCGACACCATGGTCCGCGAGATCTAGGGCGTGTCCTGCGGATCAGGCGGCGAAAGTGAGCGGGCCATCCGCGCCCGGCTGGCAAGGCGGAGGAGGAGCGCGTAGCGGTGTTCTACGCGCGACGACGACAACGCGGCCAGGCGGGATGCGGGGGCACGCGAGCCGGCGCAAGATCCGCAGGACGCCCTAGTCGGTGGATCAGGCGCGCTTCGGCTCAGCCCGGCCGGTGTGCCGGAGCCAGGCCAGCCCGAGGATCGGCAGCACCAGCGGCACGAACAGATAGCCGCGCCCGAACACCGACCACACCGTGGCGTCCGGGAAGGCCACCGGGTCGAACAGGCTGAAGAACCCGATCGTCAGCACCCCGGCGAGTTCGACGCCACACGCGCACCAGGCCACCTTGCGGGCGGTCGGCCCGCCGCGGGCCAGCGCCACGGTGGCCACGACGTACACCACGGCGGAGAACGCCGACAGGACGTACGCCAGCGGGGCCTCGGCGAACTTCGTCAGCATCTGCACCGTCGCCCGTGACGTCGCGGCCACGGCGAACACCGCGTACACCGCGACCAGGACCCGGCCCGGGCCGGAACGGGTGCTCGCCGCCCGCTGCCGCTCCGCACTCACCGGTCGCTCCTCGGGCACCGGCCGCTCGTCAGGCACCGGTCCACACCTGCTGCATCCGAAGGACCAGGACGACGACCACCAGGCCGGCGACGCCGAGGACCACGCTGCTCCAGCGGTTGCGTTCGGCGGCCGCCCACAGCACGGCGGCCGGCATCACCAGCACCGACACCACCATGTAGGCAAGGAACGTCGCGAACTCCGCCGGCCGCTCTCCCCGCACGAGCTGGACGATCACGCCCACCAACTGGACCAGGGCGAGGAGTTCGACCAGTGCGGCGCCGCCGACCTGGAGGGCGCCGGGGAGGCGGTTCAGCGCCGCGATCACCAGGGCCAGCACCGCGAACGCCAGGGCCACGACCATCACCACGACCGCCAGGGGGCCGATCACCGCTGCTCCTCCGTCTGGTCGATCGCTGCTGTCCGGCCGGCCGGGACAGTCCCCGCGCCGATCCGCCGATCCGCCGGTCAGTCTACGAACACGGCCCGACATGTCCTACGCCTGGTAGTACGAACGTCGCCCACGGGGTTGCGGCCTCGCGTATCATCGGCGGCGATGGCTACGAACGGTCCGCTTCTCCCCCGCGCCCGCTGCCGCGCCCACGGCGCCCGGGCGCGAGTAGCCGTGCGCCGCCAGGGCGCGTAGCAGCTTCCTTCTCGCGCATCCCTCGCGGCGCGCCTTCGCCGACCGCACTCGCATCCGGCGTACGCCACCATCCTTCGACGCGGCGCCGCGACTCCAAGGTGAGCCATCGTGACAACCCACGCGACGACCACATCCACCAGCGCCACCACCGCACCCGGCGCCACCACCCCGACCGACTCCGGTACGAACTCCGCCAGGACCATCCCGGACAAGCCCTCCCTTGACGGCCTCCACCAGGCCTGGGCGCGACGCTGGCACGAGCAGGGCATCTACCGCTTCGACCGCTCCGCCGAACGTTCGGCGATCTACGCGATCGACACTCCCCCACCCACCGTGTCCGGCAGCCTGCACGTCGGGCATGTGTTCTCCTACACCCACACCGACCTCATCGCCCGCTTCCAGCGGATGCGGGGGAAGGAGGTCTTCTACCCGATGGGGTGGGACGACAACGGCCTGCCCACCGAGCGCAGGGTGCAGAACTACTTCGGTGTCCGCTGCGACCCCTCCCTGCCGTACGACCCCGACTTCACCCCGCCGGCCAAGCCGGACCCGAAGCGTCAGGTGCCGGTGAGCCGGCCGAACTTCGTGGAGCTGTGCGAGCGGCTTGTCGAACAGGACGAGGAGGCGTTCGCCGGTCTGTGGCGCAAGCTCGGCTTGTCAGTGGACTGGGAGCAGACCTACACCACGATCGGGCCGGTGGCCCGGACCGCCTCCCAGCGGGCGTTCCTGCGCAACTATGCCCGCGGCGAGGCCTACCTCCAGGAGGCGCCGACGCTGTGGGACGTGACGTTCCAGACCGCGGTCGCCCAGGCCGAGTTGGAGTCGCGGGAGTACGCCGGCCACTACCACCGGATCGCGTTCCACGGCCCGAACGGACCGGTGTACGTCGAGACCACGCGGCCCGAGCTCCTGCCGGCCGCCGTGGCCCTGGTCGCGCATCCCGACGACGAGAGGTACGCCCCGTTGTTCGGCACCACGGTGACCTCGCCGGTGTTCGGGGCGGAGATCCCGGTGCTGGCGCACGAGGCCGCCGAGCCGGACAAGGGCGCCGGCATCGCCATGTGCTGCACGTTCGGCGATCTGACCGACGTCACGTGGTGGCGTGAGCTGCGGCTGCCGGTGCGTACGGTCATCGGCCGCGACGGCCGGCTGCTGCGGGAAACGCCGGAGTGGCTGGCGCACAAGCCGGCCTCCTCCGCGTACGCCGAACTCGCCGGGAAGACCACCCACAGCGCCCGGCAGGCGATGGTGTCCCTGCTGCGCGCCTCCGGCGACCTCGACGGCGAGCCCACCCCCACCGTGCGGATGACGAACTTCTACGAGAAGGGCGACAAGCCGCTGGAGATCGTCTCCACCCGGCAGTGGTACATCCGTAACGGCGGCCGCGACGACGACCTACGGGCCGAGCTCCTGGAGGACGGCGCACGGATCACCTGGGTGCCCACCCACATGCGGCATCGGTACGACAACTGGGTCGGCGGCCTGAACGGCGACTGGCTGATCTCCCGGCAGCGGTTCTTCGGCGTGCCGTTCCCGGCGTGGTATCCCCTGGACGGCGACGGCGAACCGGACTTCGACCACCCGTTGCTGCCGAGCGAGGTCGAACTCCCGGTCGACCCGTCCGCCCAGGCGCCACGGGGGTACGACGAGTCGCAGCGCGGCCGGCCGAACGGCTTCGCCGGCGACCCGGACGTGATGGACACCTGGGCCACCTCCTCGCTGTCCCCGCAGATCGCGGGCGGCTGGGAGCGGGATCCGGACCTGTTCGCCCGGGTGTTCCCGATGGACCTGTGCACGCACGCGCACGACATCATCCGCACCTGGCTGTTCTCCCGGATGGTGCGCGCCCACCACGAGCACCAGACCGTGCCGTGGACGCACGCGCTGATCTCCGGCTTCATCGTCGACCCCGACCGCAAGAAGATGAGCAAGTCCAAGGGGAACGCAGTGGTGCCCGAGCAGATCGTCGACACCTTCGGCGCGGACGCGGTGCGCTGGCGGGCGGCGATGGCCCGGCCGGGGCTGGACTCGCCGTTCGACGAGACGCAGATGAAGGTGGGCCGGCGGCTCGCGATCAAGATCCTCAACGCCAGCAGGTTCGTGCTCGGCCTAAGCGCGGAGCCGAGCACGGCCGGCCCGGGTGCCGTGACCCAGCCGCTCGACCGGGCGATGCTGGCCGCGCTCGCCGAGGTGGTCGAGCGGGCAACCAGTGCGTTCGAGGCGTATGACTACACCACTGCCCTGGAGGTCACCGAGCGGTTCTTCTGGACGTTCTGCGACGACTACCTGGAGCTGGTGAAGGACCGCGCCTACCGCGGCGACCCTTCCGTCAAGGCGGCGTTGGCACTGGCCCTGTCGGTACAGCTGCGGCTGTTCGCGCCGACCATGCCGTTCGTCACCGAGGAGGTGTGGTCGTGGTGGCGGGACGGTTCGATCCACCGGCAGCCGTGGCCGCGCGTGGACGAGCTTCCGGCCGGTGGTGCGCACGGACGGCTGCTGACACTGGTCGGTTCGGCGCTGTCGGCGGTGCGCGGGGAGAAGTCGGCCCGCAAGCTGTCCATGCGTACGGAGCTGGACCGGGTGGAGGTGCGCGGCCCGACCGGTGACCTCGACCTGCTGGCGTCGGCCCGTGACGACCTCGCCGCCGCCGGCCGGATTCGCATCCTCGACCTCGTGCCGGACACCACCGCCGAGGGACTGTCGGTGAACGTCGGCGTCGACCCCGGCGACACCGGCGAGAGCGGCGACAGCGGCGAGGTCAGTCGCTGAGCAGGATCGACCAGCCGTGGGCGGGGACCGTCGTGATCGGCGTGTCCTCGCCCCGGCCGGTCGCAGCGGTCTCGGTGGTCTCGGCGGTCTGGGCGACGTGGAAGCCGGTGGCGTCGACCGGGAAGTCGTACGCCTCGTCGTGAAGATTCAACAGCAGCAGGGTTTCCGGGCCCGCCGCCCCGCCACCACCATCACCACCGGCCGGAGTCGACCGCAGCGCCAACCCGCAGTTGACGACGTGCTCGGTGGTGGTGCGGGCATGTGTCAACCACGGGTTGCGGCGGCGGAAGGCGAGCAGCCGCTGGTGCAGGTGGTACAACGGCCAACCCGACGGCGCGAGGTCGGCGGGGGAGGCCGGGAACTCCGGCCGGATCGCGTCGTCGCCGCCCTCGCGTTCCTCCTTGGTGCCCTCGAACGCCTGCTCGTCCCCGGCGTAGATGGTCGGCACCCCCGCCACGCACACAAGCACGGCCAGCGCGTGCCCGAGGTGCCGCTGGTCCTCCAGCCGGGTGGCGAGCCGGGTCACGTCGTGGTTGCCGGTGAACGTCTGCGGCAGCTCGGCGGCCAGGAACTCACCGTGCCTGCGCAGCGCCCACTCCAGCTCGAACAGGTTGCGGTCGTTCAGACTGCTCCAGATCGCCTTCCACAGTTCGTACTGCGTGACCGAGTCGACCGTGCTCTGCGTGGCGAACTCCGCGTAGTCGCCGTGGATCACCTCGGCCAGGAACCATGCGTCCGGATGGGCGGCGCGGGCCGGCGCCAGGACCGTACGCCAGAACGACGGCGGCACGGCGTAGGCGGCGTCCAGCCGCCAGCCGGAGATCCCGCGGTCCAGCCAGTACGTCAGCACCCGGGTCACGTGGTCGGCGACGGCCGGCTCGGCGTGGTCGAGGGCGACCAGCTGGTGGTGACCTTCGAAGGTCGCGTAGTCGTCCGGCCCGTCGCCGGTACGCCGGAACCACCGGCCGGCCGGTGAGTCCGGGCCCGACCGCAGCGCCTCGGCGAACACCGGGAACGACCGGCCGACGTGGTTGAACACCCCGTCCAGGACGACGCGCAACCCGCGCGCCCGGGCGGCGGCCACCAGCCGGTCGAAGTCGGCCTCGTCGCCCAGCCGGGGGTCGATCCGGAAGTGGTCCTCGGTGTCGTAGCCGTGCGTGCCGGAGGCGAACACCGGGCCCAGCAGCAGCCCGGAACACCCCAGGTCGGCCGCGTAGTCCAGCCACGCCTCGAGCCGGACCAGCCGGTGGCGAACCGGCTGGACCGCGCCCTCACTCTCACCGAGAACGTCGTCGGCAGAGGTCTCGGCGCCGACGAAGCCCAGCGGGTAGACGTGCCACAGCACCGCGTCGTCGAGCCAGGTCGGCACCACTCCCCCGTTCGTGCCGGGCGTACCTCTGGTGATCAGGCCGTGCTCAGCGCAGGTCGCCGTTGACCATCGGCGACGCCGCCGGCGGCCAGGCCACCAGGCCGAGCTCGGCCGGCGAGCTGAGTTCGGGGTTCTTCGGCAGGATCCGGACGGTGTAGCCCACCGGGCCGGTCCGGTCGAAGCGCACCTGTCCCTCGTAACGGTAGCGGCCCGCCTCGTAGTCCTCGGCCCGCTCCAGCGACACCAGGCTCGGGCTCTGCAGCCGGTCGGCCTCGTCGACCCGGCCGTGCAGGACCTGGATGTCCACGTCGTCGGGTGAGAGACCGCCCAGGCTGACGAACACCCGCAGCTGCGCGGACCCGCCGACCTCGGCACCCTCGCCGGTGCCGACCGACTCCACGTGGTCGACGTGCACGCCGCCCCAGCCCTCCCGGACCCGCCGCTTCCACGCGGCGAGCTGCCGGGCCCCCTCGAACGAGGAGTTCATCGCCCGCGAGCTCAGCGCGGCCGGGGCGTAGAGCTTGGTCACGTAGTCGTCGAACATCCGGGTGGCCAGCACCTTCGGCCCGAGCGACTTCAGCGTGTGCCGGACCATCTCCAGCCACCGGCGCGGCAGGCCGTGCTCGTCACGGTCGTAGAACCGTGCCGCCACCTGGTGCTCGAGCAGGTCGTAGAGCGCGTGCGCCTCGAGGTCGTCGCGCCGGTCGGGGTCGTTCACCCCGTCGGCGGACGGGATCGCCCAGCCGTTCTGGCCGTCGTACCACTCGTCCCACCAGCCGTCGCGGATGGAGACGTTGAGCCCGCCGTTGAGGGCCGCCTTCATGCCGGACGTGCCGCACGCCTCGTACGGCCGCAGCGGGTTGTTGAGCCACACGTCGCAGCCGGTGACCAGCGGGTGGGCCAGGCCCATGTCGTAGTCGGGCAGGAACACGATCCGGTGCCGGACCTCCGGGTCGTCGGCGAACCAGACGATCTCCTGGATCAGCCGCTTGCCGCCGTCGTCGGCCGGGTGCGACTTGCCCGCGATGACCAGCTGGATCGGCCGCTCCGGGTCGAGCAGCATCCGCTTGAGGCGTTCCCGGTCCGACAGCATGAGGGTGAGCCGCTTGTACGACGGCACCCGGCGGGCGAACCCGATGGTGAGGACGTTCGGATCGAGCGCGTCGGCCACCCAGCCCAGCTCGGCCTCGGAGGCACCGCGGGCCAGCCAGGACTCCCGCAACCGGTCGCGGGCGTAGTCGACCAACCGGGCACGCATGGCGGCCTTGGTCTTCCAGATCGCCGACTCCGGAACCTGGTCGATGCCGGCCCAGTCCTCCGCGCCGTCGCGGGCGGTGGGGTCCACCTCGGGGCGAGACACCAGCTCGGTCATCTCCCGGGCGACCCAGGTGCCCGCGTGCACGCCGTTGGTGATCGAGGTGATGGGCACCTCGGTCTCGTCGAAGCCCGGCCACAGGCCGGCGAACATCCCGCGGCTCACCACGCCGTGCAGGGCGCTCACGCCGTTGGCGCGCTGGCCGAGGCGGAAGCCCATCACGGCCATGTTGAACAGGCCGGGGTCGCCGCCCTCGTAGTCCTCGGCGCCGAGGGCGAGGATGCGGTCGACGGGGACGCCGGCCGCCTCGTTGTCACCACCGAAGTGCTGCTCCACCAGATCCCGGGCGAACCGGTCGATTCCGGCAGGCACGGGGGTGTGGGTGGTGAACACGGTGCCGGCGCGGGTGACCTCCAGCGCGGCGTCGAAGTCCAGCCCGCAGTCCTCGACGTACTCCCGGATGCGTTCCAGCCCGAGGAAGCCGGCGTGGCCCTCGTTGGTGTGGAACACCTCGGGCGAGGTGGCGCCGGTGATCCGGCAGTAGGCGCGCAGCGCGCGCACGCCCCCGACGCCGAGCAGCATCTCCTGCAGCAGCCGGTGCTCGGTCCCACCGCCGTAGAGGCGGTCGGTGGTGTCCCGCTCGGCGGGCTCGTTGTCCTCGATGCCGGAGTCGAGCAGCAGCAGCGGCACCCGGCCGACGTGCGCGACCCAGATCTGGGCGACCAGGCGGCGGCCGCCCGGCAGGCCCACGGAGACACGGGCGGCGGTGCCGTCGGCCTCGCGCAGCAGGCTGAGGGGCATCGCCTGAGGGTCGACGATCGGGTAGCGCTCCTGCTGCCAGCCGTCACCCGACAGTGACTGCTTGAAGTAGCCGTGGCGGTAGAGCAGGCCCACGCCGATCAGCGGGGCGCCGAGGTCGCTGGCAGCCTTCAGGTGGTCGCCGGCGAGGATGCCGAGGCCACCGGAGTACTGCGGGAGTACGGCGGTCAGCCCGAACTCCGGCGAGAAGTATGCGATCTGGCGGGGTACGTCCGGCCCCAGCGACTGGTACCACCGGTCCTGGTGCACGTAGGCGTCCAGGTCCGCGGCGACCGAGCGCAGGTCGGACAGGAACGTCTCGTCCGAGCCGAGCTCGGTGAGCCGGTCGGTGGAGACCTCACTGAGGAGGCGCATCGGATCGTGCCCGGTCGACGCCCACAGCCTGGGGTCGACGGCAGCGAACAGATCCTGGGTCGGCGGGTGCCAGGACCAGCGGAGGTTCATGGCGAGGTCGCCGAGCGGCGCGAGCGGCTCGGGCAGGACCGGTCGGACAGTGAATCGACGGATGGCACGCACGAGGGCAGAGGCTAACCCAGTGGAAGGTCCGACACGCCGTCGGCATGCCTTCCTGTTGCAGGAAGAGCAAGGTTTTGCAACGTTCCAGGGGGAACCACTCCGTTATGAGCACCCCCGGATCGCATGCCCCCAGGGGCGGGCCGGACCGCCCGGAAGATCGACGAGGTGGACGCCCGGCCACAAACCCTGATACTGGGGTAGGTAGGTTCACCGCTGTGCCTGCGCGCCGACAGAAAACCCGCCGACTCCCCCCTCGGAATCCGATGCCTGCCAAGAACGAGCAGCCCAGGGCCACGACCGAGACCGCCCCGACCGCGAGTCAGGTGACCGCGGCCACCGACGGCGGCGCCTCCGGCACCCCGACCAGTCCCGGCTCCAGTACCGCCTCCACCCCCGGCTCCACGGCCACGGCCTTCGACACCGTCGTCGGCCGGATCCCGATCATCAACGTCACCCCCGACGTGCGCGCCGGTGGGCGGCTGCCCGCCAAGGCCGTCGTCGGCGAGGCCCTCACGGTCGAGGCGACGGTCTTCCGGGAGGGCCACGACGCCCTCGGGGCCAACGTCGTGACCCGCGGACCCGACGGCCGCACCCTCGGCTGGACGCCGATGCGGTGCGACGAGCCGGGCACCGACCGATGGTCGGCGCGGATCCGACCCGACGCCGAGGGCGACTGGACGTACTCCGTGGAGGCGTGGAGCCACCCGGTGGCAACCTGGCGGCACGCCGCGGAGGTCAAGATCGCGGCCGGCGTCGACGTCGAGCTGATGCTGGCCGAGGGCGCCCTCGTCCTGGAGCGCGCCGCCGCCAACCTGCCGGCCGACCAGGCCCACGGCCGGGAGCTGCTCCAGGCGGCGGTCCGGGCGCTGCGCGACGACTCGCGCCCGGCCCAGGCCCGCCTCTACGCCGCCACGGCGCCGGACGTCGAGGAGGTCCTCGCCGCCCACCCGCTGCGCGACATGGTGACGATCTCGGAGGAGTTCCCGCTGCGGGTCGAGCGCGAGCGCGCGCTCTACGGCAGCTGGTACGAGTTCTTCCCGCGGTCGGAGGGCGCCTACTACGACGAGCACCAGGGTCGCTGGGTGTCCGGCACCTTCAAGGCCGCCGCCGACCGGCTGCCCGCGATCGCCGACCTCGGCTTCGACGTCGTCTACCTCCCCCCGATCCACCCGATCGGGCGGGTCAACCGCAAGGGCCCGAACAACACCCTCGACCCCGCCCCCGGCGACCCCGGTTCCCCCTGGGCGATCGGCAGCGACGAGGGCGGCCACGACGCCGTGCACCCCGACCTCGGCACGCTGGAGGACTTCGACGCGTTCGTCGCCCGGGCCAACGAGCTGGGCCTGGAGATCGCCCTCGACCTGGCCCTGCAGGCGGCACCGGACCACCCCTGGGTCAAGGAGCACCCGGAGTGGTTCACCACGCTGTCCGACGGGACGATCGCCTACGCCGAGAACCCGCCGAAGAAGTACCAGGACATCTACCCGATCAACTTCGACAACGACCCCGCCGGGATCTACGCCGAGGTGCTCCGCGTCGTCCGGCACTGGATGAGCCACGGCGTGCGGATCTTCCGGGTGGACAACCCGCACACCAAGCCGGTGCAGTTCTGGGAGTGGCTGCTCGCCGAGGTCCGGCGTACCGACCCCGACGTGCTCTTCCTGTCCGAGGCGTTCACCCGGCCGCCGATGCTGCAGACCCTGGCCAAGGTCGGGTTCCACCAGTCGTACACCTACTTCACCTGGCGCAACACCAAGGAAGAGCTGGAGTCCTACTTCACCGAGCTCAGCCAGGAGTCCTCGGACTTCCTCCGGCCGAACTTCTTCGTGAACACCCAGGACATCCTCACCGCCTTCCTGCAGAACGGCGGCCTGCCGGCGTTCCGGATCCGCGCCGCGTTGGCCGCCACCGGCTCGCCGACCTGGGGCGTCTACTCCGGTTTCGAACTGGGCGAGCACGTCGCGCTGCGGCCGGGCAGCGAGGAGTACCTCAACTCCGAGAAGTACCAGTACCGCCCCCGCGACTGGGCGGCTTACGAGCCGGGCGGGGAACGCGCGGGTGAGTCGATCGCGCCGTACCTCCGTCAGCTGAACGAGATCCGGCGCCGCCACCCTGCCCTGCAGCGGCTGCGCAACCTGGTCGTGCACCAGGTGCCCGACCCCAACCTGCTGGTGTTCTCCAAACGGGACGTACTCCCCGACGGGCGCGACGACACGGTGATCGTGGTGATCAACATCGACCCGTACGGCCCGCACGACTCGGTGGTCACCCTCGACATGCCGGCGCTCGGCCTGGACTGGCACGACTCGTTCGTGGTCCAGGACGAGTTCACCGGCGACAGTTGGCGATGGGGCCAACACAACTACGTCCGGCTCGACCCGGCGTACCACCCTGCCCACATCCTCACCCTTCAGCGGGGTTCAGCATGACCCAGACCCAACTACTGCACGAGGGCGGCCTGAGCTCCGAGCCGGAGTGGTACAAGCGTGCCGTCTTCTACGAGGTCCTCGTCCGGTCCTTCCACGACTCCTCCGGCGACGGCGTGGGCGACATCAAGGGCCTGAAGGAGAAGCTCGACTACCTCGAATGGCTCGGCATCGACGCCCTGTGGCTGCCGCCGTTCTACGTCTCCCCGCTGCGCGACGGCGGCTACGACGTGGCCGACTACACCGCGATCTCGCCGGACGTGGGCGCGCACGAGGACTTCGTCGAGTTCATCGAGGCGGCGCACCAGCGCGGCATCCGGGTGATCGTCGACTTCGTGATGAACCACACCTCCGACCAGCACCCGTGGTTCCAGGCGTCCCGGTCGGACCCGGACGGCCCCTACGGCGACTTCTACGTCTGGGCCGACACCGACGAGGGCTACTCCGACGCGCGGATCATCTTCGTCGACACCGAGACCAGCAACTGGACGTTCGACCCGGTGCGCAAGCAGTACTTCTGGCACCGGTTCTTCTCCCACCAGCCCGACCTGAACTTCGAGAACCCGGCCGTCCAGGAAGCGATCGTCAACGCGCTGCGCTTCTGGCTGGACCTCGGCATCGACGGGTTCCGGCTGGACGCGGTGCCCTACCTGTTCGAGGAGGAGGGCACCAACTGCGAGAACCTCCCCCGGACCCACGAGTTCCTCAAGCGGATCCGCAAGGAGGTCGACGCCGACTACCCCGACCGGGTGCTGCTGTGCGAGGCCAACCAGTGGCCGGCGGACGTGGTGGAGTACTTCGGCGACCTCGGCAGCGGCGGGGACGAGTGCCACATGGCGTTCCACTTCCCGGTGATGCCGCGCATCTTCATGGCGGTGCGGCGGGAGTCGCGCTACCCCATCTCGGAGATCATGGCGCAGACGCCGAAGATCCCCGACGGCTGCCAGTGGGGCATCTTCCTGCGCAACCACGACGAGTTGACGCTGGAGATGGTCACCGACGAGGACCGCGACTACATGTGGGGGGAGTACGCCAAGGACCCCCGCATGAAGGCCAACATCGGCATCCGCCGGCGCCTCGCCCCACTGCTGGAGAACGACACCAACCAGATGGAGCTGTTCACCGCGCTCCTGCTGTCCCTGCCCGGCTCGCCGATCATCTACTACGGCGACGAGATCGGCATGGGCGACAACATCTGGCTCGGTGACCGCGACGGCGTACGCACCCCGATGCAGTGGACGCCGGACCGCAACGCGGGCTTCTCCACCTGCGATCCGGGCCGGCTGGCGCTGCCGGTGATCATGGACTCGATCTACGGGTTCCAGGCGGTCAACGTCGAGTCCCAGCTGTCCAACGCGTCGTCCCTGCTGCACTGGGTGCGCAGGATGATCCACGCCCGCAAACAGAACCCCGCGTTCGGGTCGGGCACCTTCACCGACCTCGGCGGCAGCAACCCCAGCGTGCTGTCGTTCGTCCGCGAGTTCGGCGACGACGTCGTACTCTGCGTCAACAACCTGTCCAGGTTCCCCCAGCCGGTCGAGCTCGACCTGCGCCGGTGGGAGGGTGCCGAGCCGATCGAGCTGCTGGGAGGGGTGCGGTTTCCGAAGATCGGGGAGCTGCCGTACCTCCTCACTCTCGGCGGCCACGGGTTCTACTGGTTCCTGCTCCCGCCGCATTCGGGTGGGGAGGAGACCACGGGGTGAACCCGTCCGGCAAGGCCGGTCCGTCAGTGCGGTCAGCGCGGCACGGGCTCGCGGGGGTGTGCGTTCCCCGCGAGCCCTGCCACCTAGTGAACGAAAGGCGATGATGGTGAAAGCCACTCAGACCACCGGACTGCACGACTTCCTGGAACGGCAGCGGTGGTTCGCGGGCAAGGGCAGGGAGTTCTCGGTCGAGTCCGTCCACCCGCTGAGTTGGCTGTCCGAGCGCGGCGCCTGGCCCGCGGTTCGGGTGGTGCTGGTGTCCGTGCGGTACGCCGACGCCGACAACGCCGCACCCGACGTCTACCAGGTCCCGCTCAGCTACTACCCCGAGCCCGCCGACCACCTCGGCCACGCCGCCGTGTCGGAGTGGACCGAGGAGGAGCTCTCCTCCGACCCCGTCTGGGTGTACGACGCGCCGCACGACAAGGCGGCCACGTCGCTGCTCCTGGCCGGGCTGCTGGGCGAGGTGGCGCGCACCGACCTCGCGTTCCACCGCATCGGCGAGCTCGAGGTGTCCGCCGACGTCTCCTCGCTGGTGCTGACCGGTGAGCAGAGCAACACCTCGCTGGTCTACGGCGAGGACGTCCTGCTCAAGCTCTTCCGCCGCGTGCACCACGGCCGCAACGCCGACATCGAGGTGCACGAGGCGTTCGCCCGCAACGACTGCGACAACGTGGCCCGGCTGTTCGGCTGGATGGACGCGGAGTGGCCCGACGCCGACGGCAAGACCGGCCGCGGCGACCTCGGCATGTTCAGCGCGTTCTTCCGTACCGCCACCGACGGCTGGGAGCTCGCCATCGCCAGCGTGCGCGACCTCTACGCCGAGGCCGACCTGCACGCCGACGAGGTGGGCGGCGACTTCGCCGGTGAGTCGCACCGGCTGGGCGCCACCGTGGCACAGGTCCACTCCGACCTGGCCCGCTACCTCCCCACCGGCGAGTGGGGCCGGGAGGAGCTCGCGGCGCTGGCGGCGGCGATGCGGTCCCGGCTGGACGACGCGGTGGAGATCGCGCCGGCCCTGGCCGAGTACGCCGACCGGCTGCGCGGCGCCTACGACGACCTGGCCCGCACCAAGGCGCCGGTACCCGTCCAGCAGGTCCACGGCGACCTGCATCTCGGCCAGGTGATGCGTACGGTCGCCGGCTGGCGGGTCATCGACTTCGAGGGCGAGCCCAACCGTCCGTGGGAGGAACGCAACCTGCTGGACTCCCCCGTCCGCGACGTCGCCGGCATGCTGCGTTCGTTCGACTACGCCGCGCAGCACCTGCTCGCCGACCACGGCCAGTCCGCCGAGCACCAGTTGAGCTACCGCGCGGCGGAGTGGGCCGAGCGCAACCGGACCGCGTTCTGCGAGGGGTACGGAGAGGTCGCCGGCACCGACCCGCGCGACCACGCCGTGCTGTTGCGCGCGTACGAAACCGACAAGGCGGTGTACGAGGTCGTCTACGAGACGCGGAGCCGCCCGGACTGGGTGGGTATTCCGCTGTCGGCGATCCAGCGTCTCGCCGGCTGACCCCAGCCGGTTCGAGACTCGGGTCCCGGGTACGACCTGCACACGATCGGAACTCCCACCACGAAGCCAGACGAAGAAGGTGTCCCCCGGATGTCCGACCACCGCACCACTCCCGAACCGTCGAACGGTTCCGCGCCGAAGCGGTCGAAGGGCGTGAGCACCCGCAGCCGGTCCGGAGACGCGAAGCAGACCGGCGCGACCCAGCAGACCGGCGCGACCCAGCAGCCGAGCACCGGTCGGCCCGGCACCGGCCGGCCCGGCACCGGCGGCACACCCGAGCAGGGTGCGCCGAAGGGCGGCGGCCGGCCGAAGGTCGACCCGGCCGAGATCGACCGCCTGGTCGACGGCGACCACCACGCGCCGCACTCGATCCTCGGGCCGCACGTGCACGAGGGAGAGGTGACCCTGCGGGTGCTGCGCCCGATGGCCGAGCAGGTGTTCGCCCACGTCGGTGACCAGCGGGTGGAGCTGGAGCACGAGCACAACGGCGTGTGGGTGGGCACCCTGCCCGGCTCGGACGTGACCGACTACCGGCTCGAGGTCTTCTACCCGCACGGCGTGCGGGTCCCCGCCGACGACCCGTACCGCTTCCTGCCCACGCTGGGCGAGGTCGACCTGCACCTCATCGGCGAGGGCCGGCACGAGAACCTCTGGCAGGTCCTCGGCGCGCACGTGCACAACTACGAGACCCCGAGCGGGACGGTCACCGGCACCTCGTTCGCCGTGTGGGCGCCCAACGCCCGCGGCGTGCGGGTCGTGGGCGACTTCAACGGCTGGGACGGCCGTCCGCACCCGATGCGCTCACTGGGCAGCAGCGGCGTGTGGGAGCTGTTCATCCCCGACGTCGGCGACGGCACCGTCTACCGCTACGAGATCCTCGGCCGCGACGGTGTGCGCCGGCAGAAGTCCGACCCGATGGCCTTCCACACCGAGGTGCCGCCGGCGAACGCCTCGGTGGTGCACACCTCGCGGTACGCCTGGGGTGACGAGGAGTGGCTGGCCCGGCGCGCCGCGACCAAGCAGTACGCCGCGCCGATGAGCACCTACGAGGTGCACCTGGGGTCGTGGCGGCGTGGCCGCACCTACCGCGAGCTGGCCGACGAGCTGGTCGCCTACGTCGTGGAGATGGGCTTCACCCACGTCGAGCTGCTGCCGGTGATGGAGCACCCGTTCGGCGGGTCCTGGGGCTACCAGGTGTCGTCGTACTTCGCGCCGACCGCCCGGCTCGGCGACCCCGACGGCTTCCGCGCCCTGGTCGACGCGCTGCACCAGGCCGGCATCGGCGTGATCCTGGACTGGGTGCCGGCGCACTTCCCGAAGGACGACTGGGCGCTGGCCCGCTTCGACGGCACACCGCTCTACGAGCACGCCGACCCCCGCCGGGGCGAGCACCCCGACTGGGGCACGCTGATCTTCGACTTCGGCCGGCGGGAGGTGCGCAACTTCCTCGTGGCGAACGCGTTGTACTGGCTGGAGGAGTTCCACATCGACGGTCTGCGCGTAGACGCGGTCGCCTCGATGCTCTACCTCGACTACTCCCGCGAGGAGGGCCAGTGGACGCCGAACCAGTACGGCGGCCGGGAGAACCTCGAGGCGGTGAGCTTCCTGCAGGAGGTCAACTCCACCTGCTACCGCCGCGTCCCGGGCATCACCACGATCGCGGAGGAGTCCACCTCGTGGCCCGGGGTCACCCGGCCGGTGCACCTCGGCGGCCTGGGCTTCGGCTTCAAGTGGAACATGGGCTGGATGCACGACTCGCTGGACTACCTCTCCCGGGAGCCGATCTACCGCTCCTTCCACCACCACCAGATGACGTTCTCCCTGGTCTACTCCCACTCGGAGAACTTCGTCCTGCCGCTGTCGCACGACGAGGTGGTGCACGGCAAGGGCTCCCTGCTCAACAAGATGCCGGGTGACCGCTGGCAGCAGCTGGCGAACCTTCGGGCCTACCTCGCGTTCATGTGGGCACACCCGGGCAAGCAGTTGCTGTTCATGGGATGTGAGTTCGCCCAGCCGCAGGAGTGGGCGGAGTCGCGCGAGCTGGAGTGGGGCCTGCTGGACTCCCCCGAGCACCAGGGGATGCGGTCGCTGGTCCGCGACCTGAACGCGGTGTACGCGGACGCGCCGGAGCTGTACGCCACCGACCACCTGGCTGAGGCGTTCTCCTGGATCGACGCCAACGACGCGGGGAACAACGTGTTCAGCTTCCTGCGGTACGGCCCCGGGGGCAGCGTGCTGGCCTGCGTCGCCAACTTCTCCGGCGTACCCCACCACAACTACCGTCTCGGCCTGCCGGCCGCGGGCAGGTGGCGGGAGATCGTCAACACCGACGCACAGGTCTACACCGGCTCCGGTGTCGGCAACCTCGGCTCCGTCGAGGCGCTACCCGTCACCTGGCACGGGCAGCCCGCGTCGGCAACGCTGACGCTGCCCCCGCTCGGCACCCTGTGGCTGCGGTTCGACCCCGAGGACGGGCCGTCGCCGAAACGTCCGGCGAACAACTGGTGAACACCTGACCCCGGGCAATCCGGCCCGGACGGCAAACGAACCGGCCCCCGGCGGTGACTACCGCCGGGGGCCGGTGCTCGTTGTGCCGCGGGATCCACGCGACGTAGGTCTTGGGAGGACTACAGGACGCTCAGGTCAGCGGTGCGACGGCTTCTGCGCTGTCGCCGACGCCGAGCCGGAGGGGCGCTTGCCGGTCAGCAGATCTCGGCGCCGGGACGCGGCGCGTCGAGCCGGTCGGCAAGCCGACCGAGCCGAACGCCGGTGCCGCGAAGCGACCGGACTACCCAGCGGTGCTTCGGCGCGGCGACCGAGACCGAAGCCCGGGTCCGCTGAGCGAGCCGCTCGTTGTAGTCATCGGCGTAATTACCAATGGCAGGCCACATCTTGTTCTTGTCTCCAAAGCAGTTGCTTGCGGTTGGCCGAGATGAGGTGTCCCCCACGACCAGTCGTGTCGGGCTCGCAGGCGTCCTCGTTGACTCCCCCGATGGCGACCACCGACGTTGCTCAGCGCACGGTTGCCTGGTCACCACCTTGATGGTGACAGGGCAATGTGGCGCAGAGGTTTCCCCGATGCTTCGACTGGATGCACTCTCTTGCTGAATGCACCTCTCGACTCACATGTGCTCCAACGCCGGGGTCCGGCGGGGCATTCCCGAGCGGCTTCGATGTGGTCGTCGCCACACCTGCGGCCCGGTCTTGCGACCCAAGCTTAGTAGGTGGGCTCCGGCCGGTCCTTGGCCGCCCTCGGTGTTGCCCGACAAGGCTTCCACACCATCCGGACCGCGTCGAAGGATTTTCTCCCCGTCGCTGTCAACCTGGGCTTGCGCCCAGCCGTCGTGCCGCAACGGGGACGCACGTGCGGGCCACCCCGCCGACGATCCTTGGAAACGTGCACGCACCCCGGCGACCGGCCCGCCCGTACGCCGACGCGGCGCGGGGATGCCGACCATGCGTTCGGCATCCTCGGCCCGGCCCGGGCCTGGCGCGACGACGGCTCCGAGGTCGCCCACAGGCGGCCCGGTCCGCCGGGCCCTGCTGACCCTCCTGCTCGCCCGGGCCGGCGAGGTGGTCCCCGTCCCGGCTGACCGGCTGTCGACGACCTCTACGGCGAGGACCCTCCCGTACGTGCCGTGGAAGGGCCGGATCGCGGCCTCCGTCCGCCGGACGGCGAACGCGATCGTGCTGGCCGACTACGGTAATGCGCTGGCGGCAGTCGTCGGTCCGGGCGCGCGGTAGCCTGCCCAGCGTGACCTCCTCAGCACCACCGCCCGACGCCGACGAGCCCGCCGGGTCGCTCACCGACGGTCTGGTGACCCTGCGCCCCATCTCGGCCGCCGATCCGTACCACTTCACCGTCCTCAGTCAGGACCGGCAGGTCGGCCACGTCGAGCTCCGCGACCTCGGTGGCGGGGTGGGCGAGCTCACCTGGGCCATCGAGGAGTCACACCGACGGCAGGGGTACGCCACCCGCGCGGCCCGGCTGGTCACCATGCACGCCCTGCGAACCCTCGGCCTGCACCGGGTGCAGGCCGAGGTCCCGGCCCACGACCGGGCGTCGCTGCGGATCGCCGCCCGGGCCGGCCTGCGCCGGGAGGGTCTGCTGCGCGCGCACCGCACGGCGGAGGGCGAACGCCACGACGTCGTGGTGCTGGCCCGGCTGACCGGCGACCCCGAACCCGAGACCCAGGAAGGGTTCATCGGCCTCGTCAACTCCAGCTTGCCGCGGACCCGGCTGATCGCGCACGTGGTGGTCCGCGACCCCCAGCAGCGGGTCCTGCTCGCCCAGGTGACGTACAAGCCGGACTGGGAGCTGCCCGGCGGCGTGGTGGAGCCGTTCGAGTCACCGCGCGAGGGTGCTGCCCGGGAGACGTGGGAGGAGGTCGGCATCGAGCTTGCGATCGGAAAGCTGCTCAGCGTCGACTGGCTGCCGCCGTGGCGGGGTTGGGACGACGCGGTGGAGCTGCTCTTCGACGGCGGGGTGCACGAGCCGGACGCGCTGCTCTCGACGTTCACGCTGGCGCCGCACGAGATCAAGCAGGTGGAGTTCTGCACCCTCGACCAGGTGCGCGAGCGGTGCCTGCCCGGGACGTACCGCCGGCTGGCGGCCGTGCTGGGTGCGCCCGAGGGCGCGGTGCTCTATCTCGAACGCGGCGTCACTCCCGGCTCCCCCGACCCCCTGGTCTGAGGGAGCCGGCTGCTCTACCTCGTCTGCACCGACGCCAGCCCGCGGTCGACGCCGAGCAGGTGGACCTTTCCGTCACTCTTGCCCTTGGCGGGAACGTGGGCCACGACCTGCCACACCCAGGTCGTGCGTACAAGGGTCCGTCCGATCCGGTACCCCGTGTAGGCGGCCACCGGGTTCGCCCTGTCGAACTTCAGGGGGGCCGAACCCCGGGCCTGGTAGTTCTCGATCTCGTTCATGGTGAACAGCTCCAGCGCGCCGCCGTCGGCGGTGGCCAGTGCGCGGACGGACGTCACCTCGTACCGGTGGCGGTAGACGAACGCCGGGGACCGGCCCTTCTGAACGGCCGCCTGCTGCGCCCGCTGGGTCTGCGGATGGGGAGCGAACGCCCAGGCCTGCGGCGCCTTCGGGCCGTTGGTCAGCAACAGGGCGTAGGCACTCGCCGTCTTGTCCGCCGGCCGGACCAGGGTGCCGGCGTCGGCGGCGGGCAGCACGACCGGCGCACCGCCGCGTTCGGCAAGGGCGGGCAGGCGCGCGCCCTCGTCCAGCACCACCGACTGCGCGGCCTTCCACGCCGACCCGGCGGTCGGCCGGGTCATCATGTCGACCACCTTGCGGTCACCCTGGTCCGCTGCCTGGCCCGTTCCCTTGCCCGTTCCCTGGTCGGTCCCCTTGCCTGCACCCTTGCCGGTCGGCTGCCCGGCCGCCTGCCGGGTGGTGGAGACGGCGAGGAACCAGACGGGATACCCCGAGAACTTCGGAAGGTGAACCACAGTCCCGGACCTGCTCGGCGAGGTGAGCACGGACCTGCCCTCGGGATCGAACCCGTGGGCCACCCGCATGCCGCCCTGGCCGGACCGCAGCAGCGGCCCGGACTCCACCGACCTGAGCAGGTCGGCGTCGCGGGTGCGACGTGCCTTCGCCTCGAGCCGGTCGTACTTGCGTACGACCGACAGGGTGTCCTCGGCGCTGATCGGGGCCCAGGCGGGCGCGGCCCCGGTCTTCTCCTTCGGCATCGTGACGCAGCCGGACGCCGTGCCGGCGACCACGGTCACCAGCGCGGCCAGCGTGAGCACCGTCCGGCGTCGCCGGTTCGGCCGGCCCCTATCGGCGCGGGTCATCGACATCTCCGGTCTCGTGGCGGTCCCTGGCGTCCCTGCTGTCCCGGGTGTCATCGCTGTCCCGGGTGTCCGGCCGGCCGGGCCGGCCGTCGTGCAGGCGGTCCGGGCGGCTCGAGGCACCGGTGCCCGGTGAGGTCGGCGGCTGCGCGGGCCGGCGCGTGCCGGCGGGCCGCCAGGGAAGTGCCGGCGGGACCGGGCCGGAGGTGCTGCCGTTTCCGGTGGACTCCCACCCGGGCCGGGTACGCCGCGGGGCGGCTGCCGGACTCGACGGCGGACCGGTGGGTGCGCGACGACCCGGGTCGTCGCTCCCGCGTTCCCTGGCCAGCAATGTCTCGCCGGGTGGCGGCGGCTCGGCGCCGGCGCGCGGCTGCCCGTCGGGCGCCTGCGCGTCGGGCGGCTGCGCCGCGGGCGAGTCGAGCCAGCTCGGCCGCTCCTCGTCGGCGCGTTCGGCCGACGGCCCGGCGGCCCAGTACTCGTTCTCCTCCCAGGCCTCCCGGCCTTCCCACAGCAGTTCGTCGTCGTCCTCACGCTTCCGCCGGTGCAGGCGGACCCGCTCACGATCGCGGCCCTGGGCGCGCGGCCGACGGCCCCACACCAGCACGACCACGGCTACGAGCAGCAGCACCAGCCCGACGACGAACACCACGACCGCGGACCGGAACGCGCCGGGGAACTCCACGCCGGCGGTGACACGTACGTCCACGCCCGGCCGGCCGTCGGCGTTCATCACCACGACGTCGTACGGCCCGTCGGCCAGGCGCCACGACAAGGTGCGGGTACCGGACCCGGACTCCTCGGCGACCCACCAGCCGAGGCGGCCAGGGGGCACGCGGCGTCCGGCCGAACCGGCGACCCGGCTGGTGCGCAGGGTCGAGGGGAAGCCGAACTCGACCACCCGCGCGCTCGCCGATCCGGCAAGGTAACTGCCGACGTCGACATGGTTACCGACCCCGACGAACACCTGCTGCCCGCGACGCACCGGCTCGGCGGTGACCACCAGCCGGGCGTCGTAGTGGCGGATGAGGTCCGGCGCCGTGACGATCGCCACGCCCCGGGTGGTGAGGTGATGGGTGCCGGTTGTCAGCACGTCGCCGGGGCCGATCAGGGCGAACGCCGCGACCCCGCCCGCGACTGTGCCGAGAAGTCCCAGGAGTCCGGCAAGGACACCCGTCACCACCCGAGACACGCGCATGCTCACCCACCGACCCCCGCGAACTGTCGACACGCCCCTTGGAGGCAGGTCCCGAAGTGGCCGCCCCGCCGGCCGCGCGGACGAGCCGCTGACCGGACCGGCAGACCGCTTCGATGCACCCCCAGGCCCGATAGCCTAACCAAGCGCCGGCGCGTGCCGGCCGCACCGGCCGTTCGGCTGTGGACGAATCGCCCGCGGGGATCCCGAACCGCTCCTAGAAGAGAGCAGCGCTGAGCTGCCGGCGAGCCGTTCGTACGAGCTCGTCGTCGCCGCCGACCACCTCGAACAGCTCCAGCAGGTGCACCCGCAGAGTGTCGCGGTCGGCCCCCGCGGACCGGCGGACGGCGTCGATGAGCCGGTCGAACGCGGCTCGCGGGTCGCCGTCGGCCACGTCGACGTCGGCGGCAAGACACTGGGCCTGAACGTCGTCGGGGCGGGCGACGGCGTCGGAGCGCACGGCGGTCGGATCGAGGGTGCGCACCCGGCGGACGAGCTGGACCTGGGCGAGCCCGCTCTTCGCCTCCTCGTCGGCCGGCGCCTGGGCGAGGATCTTCTCGTACGCCGCGACCGCGCCGTCGAGGTCGTCCCGCGCCAGGGCCTCGTCGACCTCGGCGAACCTCGGGTCGGCGGCGTCCTCCTCGGGGGTCTCCTCGGGCACCTCGGTGCCGCCGACGGGCTGCGCGGTGCCGGTGACGCCCTGCCCGGCGGCGAGCCGGAGCAGCTCGTCGAGGAACTGGCGTACCTGCGACTCCGGCACCGCGCCCTGGAACAACGGCACCAGCTGACCGCCGACCACGGCCACCACCAGCGGGATGCTCTGGATGCCGGCCGCCTGGGAGAGGCGGGGGTTGGCGTCGACGTCGATCTTGGCGAGGACGAACTTCCCGGCGTACTCCGCCGCCAGCTTCTCCAGCACCGGGCTGAGCTGCTTGCACGGCTGGCACCACGTGGCCCAGAAGTCGATCACGACCGGCACGGTCGCGGACCGGTTGACGACCTCGGCCTGGAAGGTCGCCTCGGTGACGTCGATGACGAATCCGCCGCCCGTGCCGCCGGCGCCTCCCGGGGCACCCGCGGCACCGGTCGTGGAGCCGGGAGCGCCCGGCGCACCGGCCGGACCGGGGCGGCCGCCCGGTGCGCCGGTCGGCTGGTTGGCCCGGTTCGCGAGTCCGGACAGGTCGACAGCGCCGTAGCGGGAGAAGTTTCCGGTCATGGCTCCGATTGTCCCCGACCAGGGCCGCGCTGCCACACAGGCCCTCGGGGTGTCCGGCCAGTTCTGGTCGGACACCGGCGGCTCAAGCCTGCGCCCCGGCGGCGCGGGCCTCGGCGAGCAGGTCGTAGCTGCGCCGGAGCGCGGGGTACAGCTCGCGGTAGACGGCGTAGTAGCGCTGGTACGCCTCGTGCCGGCCGGGGTCGGGACGGTAACGCGTCACGCCGCTGCCATCGCCGGGTCCGCCGGGTCCGCCCGGTCCGCCGCCGCTTCCGTCCTCCGGGTCCGACCGTGCGGCGACCGCCCGGGCCAGGTCGGCGACCAGACCCACCCCGGCGGCGGCCACCAGCGCCACCCCGACCGGCGCGCCCCTGGTGTTCGGGGGCACCTCGACCGGGAGCCCGGTGACGTCGGCCTTGATCTGGGTCCAGGTGCGTCCTCGGGCGCCACCGCCGACGCTGCGCAGCACCTCCGGGCGCAGGCCGAGCCGGGCCAGCTCGTCCAGGTTGTGCGCCAGGCCGTACGCCGTACCTTCGAAGATCGCCCGGACCACCTCGGCCCGCCGGGTGGACATCGTCAACCCCACCAGCGCGCCGCGGGCGTCGGCGTTCCACACCGGGGACCGTTCACCGAGGAAGTACGGCAACAGCACCAGCCCGCCGCTGCCCACCGGCGCGGTGCCGGCCAACGTGTCCAGGGCCGCGAACACCGAGTCCGGGGAGTCCGTCGCCCCGACGAGCCCTGCGGACCCGGCCGCCGCGCGCACCTCGCGATCACCGAACTCGTCCCGGAACCAGCGCAGGATCCCGCCGGTGGCCACCATCGACCCGTAGACGAGGTGGTGGCCCGGCAGCGGGTACGGCAGCAGGCTCATCGTCCCCAGCGCGTCCCGGCGCAGCCGGCCCGCCTCGACCGCGGCGTTCACCACGGTCGACTGGCCGGTCATCTCGCACACGTCGCCGTGCCGGGCCAGGCCCGCCTCCAGCGCGGCGGCGGCGCCGTCGACCGCGCCGGCCACCACCGGCGTACCGGCGAGCAGCCCGGTCACCCGGCTCGCCTCCGCACCGACCCGGCCGACCACCGTGGTGGGGTGCACGGCCTCGGGCAGCCAGCCGCGCGGGACCCCCCACAGGTCGACCAGCGCGTCGGACCACCGGCCGGTGTCCAGGTCGGCGAGCAGGGTGAGGCCCTGGTGGCCGGTGTCGCAGGTGGGTACGCCGGTGAGCCGGTGGACGACGTACCCGTTGGCCATCACCACCGCCGCGCCGGCGCGGCGTACCTCCGGATGCTCGGCGAGCAGCCAGGCGAGCTTGGGCGCCGCGAAGTAGGCGTCCATCCGGTTGCCGGTGGCGGCCACGACGTCGCCGGCGGCAGCCGACCGGGCCCGGCACTCGGCACGGCCGCGCCGGTCCAGCCACAGCAACGCCGGGCCGACGGGCGCACCGGAACGGTCCAGTACGACGACGCTGGGCGCCTGGCTGCTCACCCCGACGCATTCCACGTCCGCGGCACCCAGACCGGTCGCCGCAGCGGAGGACCGAAGCGCCCGCGCGACACACCGTGCGGTCGCCGACCACCAGTCGTCGGGGTCCTGCTCGGCGCCGTGCGGCGGGACGTACCGGGTGGCGTACTCCTCCCCGGCCTCGGCCAGCACGCGGCCGCCGGCGTCGGCGACCACCGCCTTGACGCCGGTGGTGCCCACGTCCACACCGACGACGACACCGCTGCCACCGGCCATCGGCTGCCTCCTCGGTCCCCGGCTCCCCCGACGTTCCCCGCTCAGCATGCCGAGGGAGGTGGGCGTACGGGAGAGCGTGCCCGGCACCGGCCGCCGAGACAGGACGCGCGGGTGGCGTTCAGGCGCCCGGAGCACTCCGGCCGGTGAGGCCGGCCTCGTGTGCGAGCAGCCCCACCTGGGTGCGGTTCTCGCAGCCCAGCTTGTCCAGCATCCGCGAGACGTACCCCTTCACCGTCGCCTCCGACAGGTGCAGCCGGCGCCCGATGCCCGCATTGGACATGCCTTCGCCCAGGCAGGTCAGCACCTCGACCTCGCGCTCGGTCAGCCGGGCTACCAGGTCCTTGGCCCGGTCCCGGGCGGCGTGGGCGCCCGCGGACGCACCGACCAGGCGGCGGGCCGCGTCCGGGGACAGGACGGTGTGGCCGTCCGCGGCAACCCGGACCAGGCCCACCAGGTCCTCCGGCGGCGTGGACTTCACCAGGAAGCCCGAGGCGCCCGCGCGCAGCGCCCGCATCACGTAATGGTCGGCGTCGAAGGTGGTCAGCGCGACCACCGCGGGCCGCTCGGCGAGGGTGTTGATGCGTTCGATCGCGGCCAGCCCGTCGACGCCGGGCATCCTCAGGTCCATGAGTACGACGTCGGGCCGGTGGCGGATCACCGCCTCCACCGCGGCCGCGCCGTCGTGCGCCTCGTCCACCACCTCGATGTCGTCGGCCGCGCCCAGGATCGTCCGCAGGTGCGCGCACACCATGGGCTCGTCGTCGACCAGCAGGACCGAGATCATCGCACCGCCTCCGTGGTCTTCGGTGTAGTCGCCGGTGCGGTCGCAGTCTCCGGAGTGCGCTCCGGCTCGACGGCCGGTTCCGCCGTGGGTACGTACGCCGGCAACTCGGCGACCACCTCGAACCCGCCGTCGGGACCCGGCCGCGCGGACAGTGTTCCCCGGACCAGTTCGATGCGCTGCCGCAACCCGGCCAGGCCGCTGCCCGAACCGGACCGGGCCAGCGCGTGGTCGGGCGGGCCGGCCGCCGCGGTGTTGGCGACGCGTACGCGCACCCGGTCGGTGTCGTAGCGCACCTCCACCCGCACCGAGGCGCCGGGAGCGTGCTTGCGGACGTTCGTGAGCGCCTCCTGGACGACGCGGTACGCCGTACGCCCGACCACCGGCGAGGCCCGCCCTGGGTCGCCGACCTGGGTGAGCTCGGTCCGGATGCCCACCGACTCCGACTCGGCCACCAGGGTGGTGAGGTCGCCGACGGCCGGGCGCTCGGACTCCTCGGCCGTCCGCAGGATCCCCACCAGGTCGCGGAGCTCGTCCAGGGCCTGGCAGCCGGCCGCCCGCAGCTCCTCCGCCGACCGGCGGGTCTCCTCGTCCCGGGCGCGCACCCGCAGCGCACCGGCGGAAAGCACCATCAGCGACAGCCGGTGGGTCACCACGTCGTGCATCTCCGCGGCGATCCGGGCCCGCTCGTCGGCGCGGGCCTGCGCGGCCAGCAGGTACTTCTCGCGTTCGGCGCGCTCGGCGCGTTCGCGGAGCACGGACACCAGCCGGTGCCGGGCGCCGAAGTACAACGCGAGCAGCGGGCCGAGCGTGGTGCGCAGCACGGCGATGGTGATGACCGCCGCCGACGGGTCCCAGAAGCGGGCGGAGACGAGGGTGAGCAGGCCGACCAGCGCCCAGCCGGGCCGGCGCACCGCCGGGTAGGCCACCGGCAGGTAGGCGACCAGCACCGCCGCCATCGGCGCCCACACCGTCCACGGGCCGGGGCGCCCGCCGGTGGCGCCGGCGTACACGAGCACGGTCACCAGGACGGTGTACGCGGTCACCGCGCCGAGCACGGCCAGCGGCGCCCTGCGGCGCAGGACCAGGCCGGCGTCCACGAGCACCTGCAGCCCGAGCAGGCACCACGCCACCGTGCCCGGCTGCTGCGGCCACCACGTGCCGTGCGACAGCGTGAGCAGGGTGTCGCCCACCACGAACGCGAGCGCGAGCAGGATGTCCCGGCGCACCGGCGGCAACCACCGGGTCGCCACGGGCGCCAGCCACGCCGGCAGGGGCGAACGGCCACAGCCCGGGCCGGCGATCTCGCGTTCACTCACCCGGCAAACGGTAGGCGACCGCCGTCGCCGCGGGCCAGGTCCGCGAGGCAGGATCCGACGATGGTGGGTACGCCTGGCACGCGGGCACGACTTTCGTCGTAGTCGGGGCTCTCCGGGTTGGAATCCGCGCCGGGCGGGGAGGACGGCCACGTCGACCGGACGCGCCTGCGCGCCCGCCCGCGCCGATCCGGTCCGCCCGGGACCTACGGGACCGCGGCGCCGGCGACGGTCTGCCAGGCCTCCACCGCCTGCGCGTCCGTCGGCATGGTCGCGGCGTGCCGCTCGGCCTCCACGGCCATGGTGTACGCCGCGACCTCGGCGGCGCGTCGGTCCTCGTCCCAGCCGAGGACCGACGCCATCACCCTGGCCGCCTCCGGAGCGGCCGCCACGCCGCGGTCCGGGGTCTCCATGAAGACGCGGGTCCGGCGGGCGAGCGCGTCCATCAGGTGCAGCGCGCCCTCGCTGCGGGCGGCGTAGGCGATCTCGGCGGCGAGGTACTGCGACGCGCCGGGCAGCGGCCGGGCGAGCTCGGGCCGGTCGGTGAGCAGGTCGAGCACCTCCGGCGTGAGCGCGCCGTAGCGGCCGAGCAGATGCTCGACCTGTTCGGGTTCCAGCCCGGCCTCCCGGGCGAGCCGGTCCCGCTGGTGGCGTACCGCGACGTAGCCGGTGGCGCCGAGCAACGGAAGCCGGTCGGTGCTGGACGCCGGGATCGTCCGCCCCAGCGAACGACCTGCCGCGTCCACAGCGTCGCGGGCCATCAGCCGGTACGTCGTGTACTTCCCGCCGACCACGGTCACCAGGCCGGCCGGCTGCTCGACCACGGTGTGGTCGCGGCGCAGCGCCGCTGTCGTCGCACGGTCGGCCGACCCGTCCGAGCCGCCGCGGGTGCGCACCGGCACCCCCGCCAGCAGCGGCCGCAGCCCGGCGTAGACACCGACCACGTCGGCGTCGCCGAGGGGATGCTTCAGCCAGCGGTTGGCCTGGCCGAGGAGGTAGTCGACGTCCTCGCGGGAGGCCACCGGGTGTCCCCGGTCGTGGCCCCACGGGGTGTCGGTGGTGCCCATCAGCCAGTGGTCGAACCATTTGCGGATGATGAACACACTGTCGCTGGTCCGCGCGATCAGCCCGGTCCGCGACTCGATCCGGTCCGCCGGGACGACGAGGTGCACACCCTTCGCCGGGCGGACCGCGATGCTCGGCGACCCGCCCAGGGACTGCACCTCGTCCGCCCACACGCCGGCCGCGTTGACCACCACGCCGGCGAGTACGTCGACGTGGCCGCCGTCCTCGAGGTCGTGCAGGCGTACGCCGGTCACCCGCTGGCCGTCGCGCAGCATGCCGACGACCCGGGTCCGGGTGAGGACGGTGGCGCCGAGTCCCGCGGCGGTCCGCGCCAGCGTCATCGTGTGCCGGGCGTCGTCCACGCGTACGTCGTGGTACTGCACGGCCCCGGTGATGCCGTCAGGGCGCAGGCCCGGCATCTCGGCCAGGGCCGCCCGCCGGGTCAGGTGCCGGTGGCCGGGGACGCTGCGCGGGCCGGTGAGCCGGAACAGGTCGTACATCGCCACGCCGGCGCCGATGTAGGGCCGCTGCCGGCGTTTGGTGAACGGGAAGAGGAACGGCTCGGACTCGACCAGGTGCGGGCACAGCCGCTCGACCATCAGGTCGCGTTCCAGCAGCGCCTCGCGGACCAGCGCGAAGTTGAGCTGCTCGAGGTAGCGCAGGCCGCCGTGGAAGACCTTGCCCGACCGGGAGGACGTACCGCTGGCGAGGTCGTCGGCCTCGACCAGCAGTACCGACAGGCCCCGGGCGGTCGCGTCCAGCGCGACACCGGCGCCGGTCACCCCGCCACCGACCACCACCACGTCGAAGTCGCGGCCGGCGGCACCGGCCAGGTCACCGCGCCGGCGGTCGGCCGACAGCGCGGTGCGGTCGTTGACGTGCACGCTCACCGTCCGGCCCCGCCCTCGCCTCCGCTGCTGCTTCCGCCACCGGCGCCCGGCGGCGGCACCTGGCCGTAGCTGCCGAACTTCTCGATCACCCGGTCCAGCTCGTCCGCCGGCAGCTCGCGCGGGGAGGTGCCGAGCGCGGCGCCTGCCGTGGCCGCGCGCAGCCACACCTCGCACAGCCACTCGAGGTACTGGTTGAGCTGGTACGCCTTCGCCAGCGAGTCGCCGACGGTGACCGTGCCGTGGTTGGACATCAGGCAGCCCGTACGCCCCTTCAGAGCGCCGGTGACCGACGCGGCCAGCTCGGACGTGCCGTACGTCGCGTACGGCGCGACCCGGACCGGCCCGCCGAACAGCGCCGTCAGGTAGTGCACGACCGGAAGTTCGTCCACCAGCGTGGAGGCCACGGCGGCCGCGGTGGCGTGGGTGTGCACGACGGCGGTGTGGTCGGTGGTGTTGTAGACCGACAGGTGCAGCGGCATCTCGCTGGTCGGGTCCAGCTCGCCCTCGAGTTGCTCGCCCCGGAGGTCGGTGACGCAGATGAGCTCGGGGGTGAGGACGTCGTAGTCCAGGCCGCTCGGCGTGGCGGCCACCAGGTCACCGACGCGCACGCTCAGGTTTCCCGACGTACCCACTACGAGCCCTTCCGGGCGGAGCCGCTGGGCGAAGCGGACCAGCTCGGCGCGTTCGTTCGCCAACCTCATACCTGACGCTCCTTCCATTCGGTGCGCGCGCGGTCCACCGCCGCGCGGTAACGCTCGTACTCTTCCGCGTACCGCTTGGCGGGTCCCTCACCGGGGTTGACCACCGTGGTGTCGGCGGCCCGGTCGCGTGCCCACGCGTCAGTGTCCACCGGCAGGCCGGTGGCGGCGATCCCGGCCAGCACCGCGCCGTACGCGCCGACCTCCGGGCAGGCCGACACCCGGACCGGCCGGCCGAGCGCGTCGGCGAACAGCCGCAGCCACTCCCGGCTGCGGATCCCGCCGCCACACACCGCGACCTCGCCCGAAAGCCCGGCCGCCTCGAAGCAGTGCCGGGCCGCGAACGCGATGCCCTCGCAGACCGCGCGCACCACGTCCGCGGTGCTGGTCTGCACCGTCAGCCCGTCCAGCCGGGCGCGCGCACCGGACTCCACGAACGGCGCGCGCTCGCCCGCCGGGGAGAAGTACGGCAGGCAGCGCACACCGTGGGCACCCGGCTCGCCGGTGGCCAGCAGCGGGTCGACGTCGCCGTGCGTACGGCCGACCAGCTTCAGCGTCCAGTCCAGCGCGGCGGTGCCCACCATGGCCGGCATCGAACGCAGCCAGCGGTCCGGTCCGAGCGGGATGGTCAGCCCGGCCGGCTCCCCGCCGGGTCGCAGCTCGGCGACCGCGACCTGGCAGGCGAGGGTCGTACCGACGATCAGGTGGCCGTCCCCCGGTGTTGCGGCCAGGCCCGACCCGAGCGCGCACGCCGGCAGGTCGAACGGGCCGGCCGAGACCGGCGTCCCTTCCGGAAGCCCGGTGAGCGCGGCGCCCTCGCCGGTCAGCGTGCCGGTCGGCAGCGGCTCGGCGACCGGGGCGAGCAGGCCGGCCCTGTGGGTGAGGCCGCACCGGTCCAGCACGTCGGGTGCGTAGTCGCGGGTCACCGGGTCCAGGAACGGCAGCGAGGAGTCGGAGGTGTCGGTGGCGCGTACGCCGGTGAGCCGCTGCATCACCATGTCCTTGCAGTACGCCGCGGTGACCGACCGGTCGAGCACGTCCGGCTCGTGCCGGTCGAACCATGCCAGGACCGGTGCCGGGCAGCCGGGGAACATCGCCCCGCCGGTACGCCGGAACACCGCCTCGATGGTCCCGTCCGCGCGCCACCCGTCGGCGATCCCGGCGGCCCGGGCGTCCAGCCACGACACCGCGGGGCGGACCGCACGGCCCTCGCCGTCGAGCAGCCACACGCCGTCACCCTGGCCGGTCAGCGCGAGCAGGGCGGGGGGTTCGCCGGGCGCACTCTCGCCGTCCACCAGGGCGCGTACGACCTGACCGACCGCGGCAAGGACCTCATCCGTGTCCTGTTCGAACCAGCCCTCGCGGGGGTTCACCACCCGGGCGGGCGCGGACCGCAGCGCCCGCTGCTCGCCGGACGCGTCGAACAGCGCGGCCTTGATGACCGACGTACCGACGTCCACCCCGACGTACGTGGGCCCGCCCGCGGTGCCACCGTTCATGGCCGTCCTCCTCAGCGCCGGGCCGACCGGGCCGACGGGGCCGACCTACCCCCGCCACCCGGCCCGCCGCCCGATCCGCCGGGGCCGGACAGTACCTCCGGGTTGGCGCAGTGCGCGGGTGGTTCGCCGTCCAGCCAGCGGCGTACCTCCCCGGCGCAGATCGCCGCCGCGCGTTCGGCCACCTCCCGGCTGCACCCGGCGATGTGCGGGGCCATCACCAGCCGCGGCGTGCTGAACAACCGCGAGTCGGCCGGCAGCGGCTCGGCCGGGAACACGTCGATCCCGGCGGCCGCGAGGTGCCCGCGGTCGAGGGCGTCGCACAAGGCGTCGTAGTCGACCAGGCCCCCTCGTGCAGTGTTGATCAGGACCGAGCCGGCCGGCATCCGGGCCAGCTCCGCCTTCCCGATCAGGTGGTGGTTGTCCTCGGTCAGCCGGGCGTGCAGGCTCACCACCTGCGAGGCGGGGAGCAGGTCACCGAGGTCCTCGACGCGTTCGGCCTCCGCGCCGAACGCCTCCGCCGGTGCCATCGGGTCGTACGCCAGAACCCGCGCGCCGAACGCGGCCGCCAGCTTCGCCACCAGCTGGCCGATCGCGCCGTAGCCGACCAGGCCGACGGTGGCGTCGCGAAGCTCGAAACCGGCCGACTCGTAGCGGAAGTAGTGACCGGGCCAGGTGCGGGAGGCGAGCTCGGCGTGCCCGGCGGCGATGTTGCGGCAGGTGGACAGCATCAGGCCGAGGGTGAACTCCGCGGCCGCGTTGGCATTGCGGCCCGGTGCGTAACAGACGACGACGCCGGCGCGGGTGGCCGCTGCCAGGTTGACGTTGACAGGGCCGCCGCGGGAGACCACGACCAGCCGCAGGTCGGGTGCGTGCTCGAAGACCCGGCGGGTGAACGGCGCGAGATGGGTGACCGCGGCGTCCACACCGTCCAGCGCGGCGATCATCGTGTCCTCGTTGCCGGCGGCCTCGACGACCTCACCGACCTTGCCCCAGGGCCTGGTCGGCCAGCCGAGGTCGAGAGTACGCACGGACACCCGGTGGCGTGACCTCGCGGACCGCTCGAGCTCGGCGTCCAGCGCGCGCGTCAGCAGGTCGGTGCGTACGAACTCGTCACCCGCGGCGAGGATCCGCGCTCTGCTCATCTGACCCGGCCTCCTGTCGTCGTGTCGAACGTGTACGTCCGGTCGCGCTGGAACGCCAGGCCCACGGCCTGGCCGGGCACCTGCGCCGGACCCGGTCCAGTCTGGACGACGAGCCGCTGCCGCGTCGCGGCGAGTTCGACCGTCAGCAGGCCGTACTCGCAGAAATCCTCCACGACCACCACCTCACCGACGACATCGCCCTCGACGTGGACCACGGCGTCGCCCTCGGCGTTGTCCTCGATGGCGACGACCGCGACGTCCTGGGGGCGCACCCCGACGATCCGGTCGGGGCCGGCGAGCCCGGTGAGGAGGTTCATCGCCGGCTCCCCCACGAACTCCGCGACGAAGAGGTCCGCCGGGTCGTCGTACACCTCGTCCGGCGTACCGACCTGGCGGACCCGGCCACCCTCCATCACCACCACCCGGTCGGCGAGGCTGAGCGCCTCCTCCTGGTCGTGCGTCACCAGGACGGTCGTGTAGCCGAGTTCGCGCTGCAGGCGGCGCAGTTCGCGGCGGGTCAGGTCGCGTTGCGCGGCGTCGAGGTGGGACAGGGGTTCGTCCAGCAGCAGGACGTCCGGCTCGCGGGCGATGGCACGGGCCAGTGCGACCCGCTGCTTCTGGCCCGAGGACAGATTCACCGGCCGGGCGTCGAGGATGTCGCGCAGCCCGATGCGCTCGGCCAGGTCGTGCACGCGTTCCCGGCACGCCCGGGCGGACAGGCCACCTCGTGCGCGCAGGCCGAAGGCGATGTTGTCGGCCACGGACATCGGCGGGTAGAGCGCGTAGTTCTCGAACGCCACCCCGATGTTCCGTCGCTGCGGGCGCAGGCCGAGCACCGACCGGCCGCCCACCCGGATGTCGCCGCCGGTGACGTCCTCCAGGCCGGCGACCATCCGCAGCGTGGTCGACTTCCCGCACCCGGACGGGCCGAGCAGGCCGACGAGTTCGCCGCTGCGCACCTCCAGGTCGAAGTGGGCCACCGCCTCCACCGGCGGGCGGCCACGAGTGGCGAACACCTTGCGTACGCCGTCCAGCACCAGGTCGCTCATCCGGCCGCCTCGCTGACCTGTGCCGTCTCCACCCGCCGGCCGCTGTCGTCGGCGAGGAAGACGTGCACCCGTCGCGGGTCCACCGTCACCACCACCCTGTCGTCGGTGCCGAGCCCGGCGACCTGCGTACGCGGAACGACCAGCGCCAGCAGGTTCGCGCCCACGCGGACGGTGAGTTCGGCCTGCCGGCCGAGGTGTTCCAGGACGTACACCGTGCCCTCCAGCCGGGCGGTCCCCGACGATGCCGCGGGCTCGTCGCCGGCGCCGCGGTGCAGGGCCAGGTCGCGCGGACGGATCCCGATCCGCACGTGGGTGCCGGGTCGTACCCGCGGCCCCGGCAGCGGCAGGTCCAGCGCGCCGTCGTCGGCGAGGAACCGCGGCCCGGAGACGTCGGCGACCACCCCGGCCACGACATTGATGGCCGGGCGGCCGAACGACCTCGCCACCACGATGTCGGCCGGCCGTTCCCAGACCTCACGAGGCGTGCCCACCTGCCGGATCCGGCCGGCGTCGAGCACGCCCACCCGGTCCGCCAGCGACAGCGCCTCCACGTAGTCGTGGGTGACGTACAGCGTGGTCGTGCCGCGGTCGCGGCTGATCGCCTTCAGCTCCGCCCGCATGGTGGCACGCAGTTTGGCGTCCAGATGCGACAGAGGTTCGTCCAGCAGGTACGCCGCGGCCGGCCGGACCAGCACCCGGCCGAGGGCGACCCGCTGGCGCTGGCCGTTCGACAGTTGGGTGACCGAACGCTCCAGCAGCGGGCCGATTCCGAGCAGGTCGGCCACCTCTTCGACCCGTTGCCGGGCAGCGGTCTCGGGCAGTCGGTGGCGCGGCGAGCGCAACGGCGAGACCAGGTTGGTGAAGACGTCCTGCTGCGGATACAGCGCGTAACTCTCGAAGCACATGGCGAGGTTGCGGTGCGTCGGCTCCACGTCGGTCACGTCGGTGCCGCCGATGGCGACCGTGCCCGCGGTAGGCTCCTCCAGGCCGGCCACGACCTTCAGCGTGGTGGTCTTTCCGGCGCCGGACGGGCCGAGCAGACAGCAGAACTCCCCGTCGGCGACGTCCAGCGACATCTCGTCCAGCGCCCGCAGCCGGCCGTAGTCCTTGCGGATGCCCGCCAGCGCCAGCCCCGCCATCAGCCCTGCCCGCCCATCAGCTCTGCCATCAGCTCTTCACCGCGCCGACCGCCCATCAGCTCTTCACCGCGCCGAACGACAACCCACGCACGAGGTAGCGCTGGATGAACAACGCGAGCACCAGGGGCGGAAGCACCGCCATCACCGCGCCGGCGGCGACCAGGTTGAAGCGCACCTGGTTGCCACCCAGGAAGGCCAGCGAGCTCACCGTCACGGTCTGGGCGTGGCTGGAGGTCAACGTGAACGGGAAGATGAAGTTGTTCCAGGCGAAGATGAACGCCAGCAGGCAGACCGCCGCGACGCCGGGGCGTACCAGCGGCAGCACGATCCGTACGAACGCCTGCCGCCGGGAGTAGCCGTCCAGCAGCGCGGCCTGTTCCAGCTCCGGTGGCAGGTCGGTGAAGAACGACCGCAGGATCCACACCACGAGCGGCATCGTGACCAGCTGCAGCACCCAGATCATCCCGACGTAGCTGTCGTACAGGCCGAGCTGCTGGTAGAGCACACCCAGAGGAATGATCACGACCAGCTCCGGGGCGAACCGGAAGGACAGCAGGGTGAACAGCAGGCTCTCGCTGCCCCGGAAGCGGTAGCGCGCCGCCGCGTACGCCGCCGGGATCCCGATCACCAGTGAGACCAGGACGGCGCCGACCGAGCACACCAGGCTGGCGACGAAGAACCGCAGGTACGGCGAGTCGCCGGCACCGAGGCCGAGCACCGTGCGGTAGTTGGCGAGCGTGGGCGCGAACCGCAGGTACGTGGAGGTCTGGTCGGCGTTGGACTTCAGGCTCAGGGCGACGATGAAGACGACCGGCGCGAGGGAGAACGCGAAGTAGAGCAGCAGTGCGGCGTCGGCGAGGATCCCACCGGCCTTTCCGGGCCTGTCCATCGTCATCCCGCCCCGGAGCCTGCGACGGCACCCGCCGGTGCTCCCGCCGGCGCACCCGGCGCTGCGTCGGGCGTGCCCGCCGTCGGCCCGGCCGAGATCCCGGCCGCGCGGTTCTGCACCCGGCCGAGATATCGCACGAGTACGAACGAGATCGCGTACACGACCACCCACAGGATCAGCATGAACGTCATGCCGCGGCTGTAGCGGGCGTAGGTGATCGCCTCCAGGTACGCGTTGATCTGCAGCGTGGTGGTGGCGTCGCCCGGACCACCGGCGGTGAGCCCGTAGATGATGTCGAAGACCTTCAGGCAGTCCATGAAGCGGAAGATGACCGCGACCAGGACGTACGGCCACAGCATCGGCAACGTCAGCCGGCGAAATGTCAACCACCAGTTGGCACCGTCCACCGCCGCGGCCTCGAACGGCGAGTTCGGCAGCGATCGCAGGCCGGCCAGCGCGAGGATCGCCACGAACGGCGTGTACAGCCAGGCGTCCACGACCACCGACCAGAAGAACGCCGCGCCCGCGCCGTCGGTGCCGCGGTAGCCGTGCACCCCGACCGCGGCCAGGATCGGCCGGACCCAGCCCACCTCCGGGAGCAGGATCAGCTTCCACATGATGGCGGCGATGATCGGCGCCACCATCAACGGCACGATGAGCAGGCGTTCCAGCAACCGTCCCAGCAGAGTGGATCGCTGCAGCAGCAGCGCAACGCCCACGCCGAGCACCGTCTCCACCGTCGTGGCCGCGACCGCGAACGCGACCGTCACCCTGGCCGAGTGCCACAACGTGTCGCTGCCGAGGATGTCGGTGAAGTTGGCGAGTCCCACGAAGCTGGGTTCACGGTTGGCGTCGGAGAAGTTGTACACCGTGTACGCCACGCCGACGAAGAACGGATACAGGATCCCGACACACAACAGCACCGCCGGCGTGGCGAGCAGGTAGGGCCGCAGCCGGCGCCGCCACCTCGGGGTCACCGTCCCGCTGGGAACGGCGGCTGCACCGGTCGTGGCCATCAGCCGTTGACCCGGGGCTCGAGATCCTTGGCCAGCTTGTCCAGGGTCGCCTTCGCGTCGGCCCCGCCGTAGATCTCCTGCAGGGCGGCCGCCCAGGAGGTGGTGGCGTCGAAGAAGTTCCGCTGCGGGGTGAACTGGATCTTCGTCTGGTCGATGACGGCCTGGAACGTGTCCAGGAAGCCCGGCACCGCCTTCAACCGGTCCTTGTACGCGGAGTCGTCGGCGACCGACTTACGTACCGCGTCAATGTGCTGTTGCTTCGTGGCCGCCCACAGCAGGTGTTCCTTGGAGGTGGCCCACTGCAGGAACCACCAGGCGGCCGGCTTCTTCTTCGACGAGGAATTCATCGCCAGCGACCAGATCCACATGTTGGTGGCCAGCGAGCCGCCCTTGCCCTTCGGACCGGGATGCCAGGCCAGCTTGCCCGCCGCCGGGGTGTCGGTGTTCTGGAAGTACGACGCGGTGTCGGCGTCGAACAGCATCGCGGCCTTGCCCGCGCCGAGGTCGCTGGAGGCTTGGTACCACGTGTACGACGTCCATCCCGACGGCCCGGCGTCCCGCACCATCTTCGCCCACCGGCCGGTGAAGTCCACCGCATCGGGAGAGTTCATGGTGGGGACGAGCTTCTTGCCCTCGACCTTGAAGTCCTTCAGGCCTTCGCGGGAGTACATCGTCATGAAGCCGGGGTGGATCGTCGCCCACTCCCGCGACCCGCGTACGGCGATGCCGTACATCCCGTCGAATCCCGCACCGGGCGCCTTCGCCTTCAGCGTACGAGCGAGTTCGGTGAGGTCGTCGAAACTCTCCGCCGGCTTGAGTCCGAGCTTGGCGAAGACGTCGCTGCGATAGCAGACGGTGTTGGTCTCGAAACCCCACGGCAGCATCCACTGCTGCTTGCCGCCCAGCGGTGCGCCGTTGACGAAGTTCCACTGCCCGGCCTTGATCAGGTTGGGGAAGAAGTCGTCGGGTGCGAACTCCGCGTGGGTGGCGGAGGAGTTGTGGATCCAGGGGCCGAGGTCCTCGAGGTAGCCGGGCGGGCCGTACTGCCAGACCATGTAGGCGCCCAGCATGAAAGCGTCGTAGTTTCCCTGCCTGGACTTCAGTTCCAGGGTCACCTTGTCGAAGTAGTTGGACTCGGGGAACTCGTCGATGGCAAGTTTGATGCCGGTCTTGTCCTGGAACTCACCGCGGTGCGCCTTCAGCGCGTCGGTGTACGGATGCTTGTTCATCAGCAGCCGCAGGGTGGTTCCCTTGTGTTTCTTCCAGTCGAAGCCGCCGGAGACCTTCTTCGCCGCGGAGTCCTTGGCGCCGTTGTTCGCGGGCGAGCCGAAGCCACATCCGGCCAGGCCGGCCGAGCCGAGTGCACCCGCACCGACTCCCACTCCCGCGAGCCGGAGGATGTCACGGCGGGTCGGGCCGGCCGGTTCGGACGCACCTGAGCCGGATGGCGCGGACGGTGTGGACGGCTCAGACGGCGCAGCCGGCTCGGTCATGGCAGCCCCCAGTGCAGGTTCGGCACACGCCGAGATCACCTCGCGGCGTGATCGGGTCGCCTCACCTTGTGACCTCGGTGTCAGGCGGGTCAAGCCACACCGACCGCCTTCGGCCAGTTACCGGGTGCGACCGTCTCCGGCCAGTCGTGCCGGAAACGGGATTTGATCCGGCCCCGCCGGTGGTCACCAGGTGTCTGTACCGGCTGCCAGGGGTGGGTTCCAGGCGACCAGGCCCCAGCGCCCTGCCTGGTCGCGGCGGAGAACGGCGCCGCTGGCGTTGCGGATGACCGGCAGCGCGGTGCGGTAGGAACCCGGGTGGATGCCCAGCAGGTCACAGACCACGATGCGCAGCAAGGTCCCGTGGGCGACGACCAGCACCCGGTCACCGTGGGAGCCGTCCGCGAGATCGTTCAATGCGGCCCGGCCACGGGCGAGTGCTGCCGCCGGGGGTTCCCCGCCCGGCAGCGGATTGGCGTACGGATCGGCCTCGAACGCCTTCCGCTCCTGCGGAAATTGCTCCCTCATCTCGGCGGCGGACAACCCTTCGGCTGCACCGAAGTCGAGTTCGACCAACCGCTCGTCCAGCAGCTGTGTCAACCCAGCCTTGCGGGCGGCCGGCTCGGCGGTCTCTCTTGCCCGGCGAAGGGTCGAGGACGCCACCGCTGTGAGCCGCGCCGCCGCGGCCCACTCCCCCAGGTCGTCTGCCTGCGCCTGGCCACGCTCGGTCAGCGGCGCGTCCGTGCGGCCGACGTAGCGGTTCTCCGCGTGCATCGGCGTCTCACCGTGGCGTACGAAGAACACGGTGACCGGGCCAGGGTCGGAACTCGCGGGGCGATCTTGGGTCACGGACTCGACGATAGACGAGGGTGCGTCGGTCGAGGAGACGGGATGCGGGCGGCATGCGGGTCCGGGGCGTGTTGCTGGGCTGTTCCTGGACCTGTTCCTGGGCCTGTTGATGGACCCGGGTTCCTGGTGCCGGTCCTGACTGCCCGATCGGGGCGGCACCCTCTTCGCAACCCCCGTAGTCGGTTAGGCGACAGCCTGCCTTGTGCCAGGTTTTTGTCCACAGGTGGCGGATCGGCGTGTTTCAGGTTCCCATTGTGGACAACGGGTTATCTGTCGGTGGCAGCCGGTAGAGTTCGAACATGTATTCGACGACGCAGGGGCTTCCCGGCGCAGGCGGCAGTGGCGCCGCTGCCCGGTTGAGGGCTGCGGTCGCCATGTTCCGCGCCGGGCTCGACGAGGCCCTGTCCACCCCGACCGGCTGCCTGGAGGCCCGCGAGCTCGGTGAGCTGATCGGCGAACTGACCGTCGAGGAATCCCGGGCGGCGGCGCTGAAACTGTCCTTGGTTCGCCAGGCCGAGGCCTGCGACATCGCCAAGACCACCGGTGCGGCGACCACAGCGGCCTGGCTGCGCAACTCCCAGCGGATGGGGAAGAAGGACTCCTACGCCACCGTCGCGCTCGCTCGGGACCTGGACCGGACGGTGACCCTGACCGCGCGGGCTTTCGCTCGGGGTGAGTTGTCGTTCCGGCACGCGCAGGTGATCGCGGGGGCGATCAAGGACCTGCCGAAGTGGGTCAGCCTCGAACAGTGCGTGGAGGCCGAGGAGTTCCTGCTCGAGGAGTCGAAGCGGCGTAACCCCGACGACGTGCGCCTGCTGGGCCGGGCGTTGCTGCACTACCTGGCGCCGGAGGAATGCGAACGCCGGCTGGGCAAGGAACTCGACGATGCCGAACGCGCCGCAGAACGCTCCCGTTCCCTGAAGTACGTGCCGAACGGTGTTCCGGGGTCGGAGACGGTGGTGATCAAGCTGCCGGTGCTGGAGATGGAAGTCCTCCGCAAGCTGGTCGAAGCGCTGGTCGCCCGCGAGAACAACGGCTCTGGCCCCGACGACCGTCCGCTGGACCAGAAACGCGGCGACGCGTTCGTCGAACTCCTCACCCAGTGGGCGCAGCACCAGGCCTCACCCAACCGCGGCCGGGGACGCGACTGCGTCACCGTCCTGATCGATCTGCACAACCTGATGAACGGCGTCGGGTACGGCACCATCGACGACCTCAACCCCGTCCGCCCCATGCCGTGCGGCTGCCAGACCCCCGACGCCCAACGCCAAGCCCAACGAAAGACCAACCGCCAGGCCAAGGGCCAGCCCCAGGACGAGAACACCAAACGCACCAAGAGTTCTGAGCCGGGACAGCCCCGGTCGGGAGAGCCCGGGGCGGGCACGAGCCGCAGCGACACCGTAGAGGCCGAGCCCGCCAGCTCCACGCCCAGCACGCAGACCGACGACACCAATGGCTCCGGGGAGGCCGAGCCGAGCGACAACGCCGAGCCGAGCGACAGCGCCGGTGTGAGCACCAATGACACCGCGGAAGCCGCGTCGCAACCCGATGTTGACGCAGAGATCGTTGACCCGGATCCGACGGACGGCCCTGGCGAGACAGCCCCGCCGGCCGACCCCGGCAACCCGTACCCGGCGGCTGATCGGGGCGAGACGACAGACCTGCGCGAGACCAGCGGGGCAACCACCGCCGAAACCGACCCGGAAGCCGAAAGGGAAGCTGGAACGGGACCCGGGTCTGATCCGGAAACCGATACCGGACCCGAGGACTGGAGTCCCGGGACGCAGGACGACGCCGAGCCCGAATTCGAGCAGGGTGCGGCGGGGCCGGAGGCTGCCATCGACCCGCACGACGGCTGCAGCAAATGCGGCGGTGGCGGATCAGCTCGGATCTCCGGTCTCCGCGGGCAGCCGCTGTCCGTTGCCACGATTCGGCGGATGGCGTGCGACGCGAACATCATCCCCGTCGTCCTCGGCGGCAACGGCGAAGTCCTCGACGTCGGCATGGCCGACCGCTTCTTCACCGAAGCACAACGCCGCGCCCTCGCCGTCCGCGACGGCAGCCACTGCCACTTCCCCGAATGCCAAGTCCCCGAACGCCGCTGCATCGCCCACCACATGAACCCCTGGGACGACTTCGGGCCAACCGACCTCGACAACGGAGTCCTCCTGTGCAAAACCCACCACACCTTCGTCCACCACAAGGGCTGGATCGTGCGCATGGGCGCACACGGCCACCCCGAGTACATCCCGCCGGAATGGGTGGACCCGCAGCAGAGGGTGCAACGACCATGACAGCCGCACCGGGCATGCCGGACCGCCGCCCCGAAACTTCCGAGATCAGGACGCCGATCGTCCGGGACGGTCCGTACCATCCAGGCCATGGCTATCGCACGCTTTCCCAGCATCGTCATCGACTGCCCAGACCCGGACGCCCTCGCCACCTTCTACGGCAAGCTGCTGGACTGGAAGGTCGACATCTCCGCCGACTGGGCCGATGTTCGCGCCGACTACGGCCAATGCATCTCGTTCCAGCAGGTGGATCCCTACACTCCGCCGGTGTGGCCGGCCCAGGAGGTGCCCCAGCAGATGCATCTCGACGTGATCGTGGACGACCTCGACTCCGCCGAGACGGCCGTCCTCGCTCTCGGCGCCACCAAGCACGATCACCAGCCCGGCACGACCTTCCGGGTGTTCCTCGACCCGGCCGGACATCCGTTCTGCCTCTGCGTGAACTGAACCACCCTCACGCGTCACCCGGGGCGCTGCCCCTGTGCCAACATGCCTCCATGAGCGGTGACACCGACATCGAGGTGAGTGCGCTGGCGATCAACGTCACGGTCCCCGGAGCACTGCGCTGGACGGACACCCGGCGCGGTGAGGAGTTCACGCTGACCACCCTCAACGTTCGTCTCCTCCCCAGCGGGCACCTCGCCGCGAAGGCCTACGGCCGCCCCACCGCCGGCGGCCGGGGCAACTACGTGTCGTTCTCCGTCCCCGACCGGCCGGAGCTGGCGAAGCTGATCGCCGAGGCTGCCGACCGTGCCGGTTCGATGTGGGCCGCACACCAGGGCCTTCGCTGACCGGCCCTTCGAACTGCGACGAGTCAGGCGACGGGCCGTATCACTGGGCTGGTCGTCCCCCGGCACGCTCCCACTGCGCGTCGTCCCACTCGACGTACTCGAGCTGGACGTCGCCGGGCAGTCTGGCCGTCAGGTTTCTGCCGGTGGGGACCTGCTCCGGGCCGCACACGATCTGTGCTCCGGCTTCGTCAAGAAAGGCTTGACATCTGCCGCCCGACGACTGCGGCACGGGCCGGTCAGACCCAGCCTCGGGCGCTGAGTTCGTCCAGCCAGCGGCCGTACGCCTCACCGAACCGTTCGACCGCCGCGCGCCGGGGCGCATGACGCACGCGTTCGCTGACCATTGCGGCGGCCGCGCCGGCCAGCGAGCCGTGGGCCGGTGAGGCTGCCACGACCGCCATCCCGAACGCGCCGTCGGTCACTTCCGGCACCACGATCTCGCGGTCCAGGACGTCCGCGTGCAGCCTCGGCCAGTACGAGCTTCGCGCGCCGCCGCCGGTCAGGGTGACCACGGGGCCGACCGACGCACCCAGATGCTGTACGTGCTCCAGGCAGAGCCGCTCCACGAACGTCACGCCCTGCAGGTAGGCCGCGTAGCGCTCCGCCGGACCCGATGCGGCGCCGGTCAGGAATCCGGTCGCGTCAGGTCGGCTGATCGGGAAGCGTTCTCCCTTGCCCACGAGGGGATACGCCAGCGAGGCCGCCGGCTCGAACGCCTCCGCCGCCGCGTCCAGCGCCTCGAGGTCGGCGTCGGGGAACTCCCGCGCCAGCACGCCCGCGCCCGCACTGGACGCACCGCCAGGCCACCAGCCGCCGTCCGGACCGCGGTGGGAGTAGACCGCGCCGCTCGGGTCGTGCACCGGCTCGGTGGTCGTGCCCTTGAGGACCAGCGTGGTGCCCAGCACGAAGTTCCACGCACCCGGGGCCAGCGCGCCGGACGCGACCTGGGCCGCACACCCGTCGGTGAGGCCGGCGAGGATCGGCGTTCCCGCGGGGATGCCGGTGACGTCGGCCGCCCGGGCGCCCACCACGCCGATCGGTGTGCCGGGCGCGACCACCGGTGGGAGCCGTTTGGCGGACAACCCGTGCCGATCGAGCACGCCGTACGGCCAGTCGGTGCGCACCAGGTCCACGCCGCTCTTCAGGGCATGGCTCCAGTCGGTGGCAACCGCCGATCCGGCGAGACGTGCGGTCACCACGTCGACCTGGTGGGCCAGCCGCGCGGACTCCGGCACGTCGTACTCCGCCTGCAACCACAGCGCCTTCGCCAACCCCCACGACGCCTGCGGCCGCGCGCCCGCCGCCGCCCATCCCGGCGCCGGGTCCTCGGCCAGCCGGGCGGCCTGGTCCCCGGCCCGCCCGTCGTCGTACATCAGCGCGGGCGTCACCGGGCGGGCCGGGTCGCCCGGCACCTCCTCGACGAACAACACCGTCCCGGACGTACTGCACACCGCCAGGCCCTCCACCGGCCGACCGGTGACCTGCCCGGCCACTTCGCCCGCGGCGCGTACGAACGCCGACCACCACTCCTGCGGGTCCTGTTCGTGACGGCCGCCGTCGCGGACGCTGTGCAGCGGCGCGGTGGCCTTCGCCACCACCGAGCCGGTCGCCGTCGAGGCGATCACACGAACGCCCTGGGTGCCGAGGTCGACGCCGAACCACACCGGCTCGCGCGCAGTGCCACCACCGTGATCGGTCATGGCTCCATCACACCGACGCAGGCGTGGCCCGTCAAACCCGTCCGGTCCGTTCGCGGCCGGCCTTCCAGAAGCAGTCCGCCACCATTCTCGTCAGAACCTCGCCGGCTCGCGGTAGTCGCCCCACTCCTCCTTGAGTACGCCGCAGATCTCGCCCAGCGTCGCCTCTGCCCGGGCCGCGGCCAGGATCACCGGCACCATGTTCTGCTCGGTGCGGGCGACCTCGGCCAGCTTCCGCAGCGCGGCGTCAACCTCGGCTTGCGAACGGGACCGCCGCCGCTCACCCAGCGCGCGATTCTGCTCGGCCTCGACCTCGTGGCTCACCCGGAGAATCTTCACCGGACCGCTGACGGTACTCGTGTGCGCGTTGACCCCGACGATCTTCTTCTCACCGCGTTCCAGCGCCTGCTGGTACTCGAACGCCGCCTCGGCGATCTCCCCGGTGAAGTACCCGTCGTCGATGCCGCGCAGCAGCCCCGCGGTGATGGTGCCGTCGTCGCTCAGCTCCCTGATGCGGGCGAACACCTCCTCCGCCTCCGACTCCATCCGGTCGGTCAGCGCCTCGACGTACCACGAACCACCCAGCGGGTCGGCGACGTTGGCGACGCCGGTCTCCTCCAGCAGCACCTGCTGGGTACGCAGCGCCACCTCGGCGGACTGCTCCGACGGCAGGGCCAGCGTCTCGTCGAACGCGTTCGTGTGCAGGGAGTTCGTCCCGCCGAGCACGGCCGCGAGCGCCTCCACCGCGGTCCGGACGACGTTGTTGTACGGCTGCTGCGCGGTGAGCGAGACGCCGGCGGTCTGGGTGTGGAACCGCAGCCAGGCCGCCCGGTCGGTCTTCGCGCCGTACACCTCGCGCATCCACCGCGCCCAGATCCGCCGGGCGGCACGGAACTTCGCGATCTCCTCGAAGAAGTCCAGGTGGCTGTCGAAGAAGAACGACAGACCGGGTGCGAACACGTCGACGTCCAGCCCCCGCGACAGGCCCAGCTCCACGTAGGCGAACCCGTCCGCCAGCGTGTAGGCCAGCTCCTGCGCGGCGGTCGAGCCTGCCTCGCGGATGTGGTAGCCGGACACCGACAGCGGCTTGTACGCCGGGATCTCCTTGGAGCAGAACTCCATCAGGTCACCGATCAGCCGCAGGTGTGGTTGCGGCGCGAACAGCCACTCCTTCTGCGCGATGTACTCCTTGAAGATGTCGGTCTGCAGCGTGCCGTTGAGAGTGGAGATGTCCACGCCCTGGCGTTCGGCCGCGACGAGGTACATGCAGAAGATCGGGATGGCCGGGCCGGAGATCGTCATCGACGTGCTGACCTCGCCCAGCGGAATGCCCTGGAACAGCACGTCCATGTCGGCGGCGGAGTCGATCGCCACGCCGCAGTGGCCCACCTCGCCGAGCGACCGCGGGTCGTCGGAGTCGCGGCCCATCAGCGTCGGCATGTCGAACGCCACAGACAGCCCGCCACCCCCGGCCGCGAGGATCATGCGGTAGCGCTCGTTTGTCTGCTCGGCGTTGCCGAAGCCGGCGAACTGCCGGATCGTCCAGGTGCGACCGCGGTAGCCGGTGGGATACAGGCCGCGGGTGAAGGGGTACTCACCGGGCCAGCCGATCCGCTCGAACCGGGGGTCGTCCACGTCCGGCGGCGGCCCGTAGACCGGGTCCACCTCCGTTCCGGAGAGTGTCGTACGCCGTGCCCGGTCGTGCCGGTCGCGCGTTTCGCCGCTCTCGCCCGGCTTGGCCTCATCCGACCTGCCCCGCCCGGTCGCCGCGTCGTAACGCTGCTGCCAGCGGCGCCTGCCCGCCTCGATGTCTTCGGCCCGCATAGGTCCTCCCGACTGACGTGGCCGCCCTCGTGAGGCGCCACTGCCACGATAGTAGGATGTCCAACTATCCGCAGCCGGTAAGGGGTTCGGGCGGTTTCGCCCCTGCCGCTCAGACGGGGCCAGCGGCCCTGACGGAGCGGGGTGAACGGAGCAGGAGGCCGCCTCGGAGACGGCCTCAGAGGCTCAGGTAAGGAAGTCGCCGGCCTCGCGGCGTACCTGGGTGAGCAGTTCGTGCACCGTGGCCAAACTGTCGTCGTCGAGCGCGTCGAACCCGAACCTCATCCCCACCAGGTCCTTGGTGGTCTGCTTGACCACCTCGCGCCCCTCGTCGGTCACCTCGGCCAGTACCCCGCGCCCGTCCTCCGGGTGGGGAGTACGCCGGACCAACCCGTCACGCTCGAGCCGCCGGACGATCGAGGTCACCGAGGTGGGATGCACCTGGAGGCGTTCGCCCATCTTTCCCAGCGGCAGGGCGCCGGTACGGGTGAACGTCAACAGCACCAGCGCCTCGTACCTCGCGAAGGTCAGGTCGTAGCGCCGCAGGATCTCGTCCAGTCGTGAGAGCACGATCTGCTGGACCCGCATCAGCGAGGTGACCGCCCGCATCGGCTCGACAGCCGCGTCCGCGCCGAAGTGGTGTGCCCACTGACGTGCCGCCTCCTGGACGGGGTCGAACGGTAGGGGCCGCCTCTTCGCCATGCAAAGGAACGTAACAGGCGGCCCGCGCGGCCTCTGGAACCGGTCCGGACCTGAGCGGCCCGGCGGAGTCCTTCGGCGACGTCTGCCACCGGCGAGCCCGAACCCGTACGGCAGGGTCGGCCCAGAGGTCCGCCCACGAGTATGGCCAGGAGATCACGAGTATGGCCAGGAGATACGGCCCCGAGATCCTGCCCTGCGGTCTGGCGACGACGCTAGTCGGGGCGGGACGTGCTGGAGGTCCCGGCCTCGGCGGGATCGGTGCGCTCGTCGGAACGCACGCTCCCCCGGCGTTCGGGCCGGACATCCGGCCGGGCGTCGGCTCGCGGGCCGACATCGCGTCGGACCCCGTTGGGCACGTCGCGGCCCGCCTCAGGTCGCACATCAGGCCGGGCATCCGGCCCGGCGTCGGACAGGCGCGGATCGGTGCTGCCGGCGTGCACCCGTCGCGCCACCGCCTTCGCGGGAGGGACGACTCGCGGCCGGATCAACGCGACCGTCCACTCGACCGCCACCCAGGTCGGGCCGGCCAGCCGGCGCAGCCATCGGCGCACTTCGTTCCAGTGCAGGTCGGCCAGCAACGACACCTGCAGCACCGCGCCGCCGACCATCGTCCCGGCGATCAGGTCGCTGAACCAGTGCGTGTGCCGGTAGACCGAGATCACCGTCATCAGTACCTCGGCCGCCGCGACCAGTCCGATCAGCAGCCACCGCCGGAGCCTGCTGACGTTGCCGTACCGCACCAGCAGCGCCACGATCAGCCCGTAGACGAAGATCACGTTGGCGGTGTGGCCCGAGGGGAAGAGCACGTTGTCGCCGCTGAACAACGCCGGCCCGCCGGTACGCGGACTCTCCCGGCCGCTGGCGAGCTTGACGACGCCGATGGTGAAGTTCAACCCGAGGGTGGCGCCCACCGCGATGACCAGCGGGCGGATGCTGCGGATGCGTCGACTGAGGTAGTACGCCACGCCGAACAGCAACGGCAGACAGATGAGCCGCTGCCCGATCCGGTCGACCTTGTCGGCGTAGGAGTACTCGTACGGGCCCTTGAACTTCCAGATGTGGGCGACGACCTCGTCCAGCCGGAGCAGAGGCCCCCCGCGCGCAAGGTCGAGCAGGATGGCCACGACGCCGACGAGCAGCACGGCCGCCAGCACCGGAAAGCGCGGAACCGGGCGGACGACCTCGTCGCGGGACGGGGGTGTGGTGAGCTCGGCGTCCGGGGACTCCTCGCGACTCGGCTCGTCGCGGCGGGACTCACGGTGCGGCTCGGAGACTCGGCCATGCATCGACCAGCCGGCTCCTCTCGGTGCGGGTGGATATCGGCGGGAACCGGGGGTGGTGATGTGCCGATACCCAAGTGCCAGGTGGCACCCAGTCAGTCAACCTGACGATAGACGAGTGGTGACGGATGGTGGTTCCGCCGTGAGTGTTGACCACTGAGCGTTATCTCATCATTCATCCACCCGTCGCGATGACCTCGCGAGCATACCCATCTCGCCTGGGAGTTACCGGATCGGCGAGCGGGGCGCGATGCGCGAACACGGCGGGCGCACGAGCGGCCACGCCGGCGGAAGTTCAGCAGGTGCTGCGAGCCGGTGCGCCTGAAGACCGGATCCCGGAAGGGAGGCTCGGAAAGGCGGTCCGGAGAGGCAGGTCCCGAGGATGGGGACCGAAGGGAGCCGGCGCGGCGTTCGGTCGGCGGAACGCCGGCGCGGCCCTCAGCGCGGGAACCGGCGCGCGGTGGGCGGACCGGGGCGGCGCGGATGGTTGGCGCGGGGCCGGGCGCCAGCCGGTGCCTTGATGTTCGTCGAGCTCGAGCCGTCGCCCTCGTCCTCCTTGGCGGTCGCCCGCAGACCGGAACGCTGCAGCAGCCGTTGGATCGTGAGGTCGCGCTGGTCGGGTTTGCCGACGAACTTGATGTCGCGCAGTCCCTGCTCCTGCGCGGCGGACTCGAAGATGAAGTGCCCGTATCCGAGGATCCGGCCGACGAACGGCTTGTCCACGGTGATGTCGAGGATCCGCATGATGGGGGTGGTGGCGATCTTCTTGGTCAGCACCCCGCTCACCCGGAACACCCGCATGTTGGTGATGACGAATCTGTCCATGTGTTCGATCAGCGCACGTGAGCCCGCGTGAGCGAACAGCACGAGCGCGGCGATGAACGGCACCCATGCCGCGTTGACCGGGAGGTTGAGCATGGCCCCCAGCAACAGCAACGCACCGATGCACTCCAGCGCCGGAATGATGTAGACCACCCAGTGGTGGCGTACTTCATCGACGACCACCTCGCCCTCGTCGGCGAGAAGGTGCCGCACGATCTTTGGGTCAGCGAAGTTGAGCCTGACCCATCGAACGGGTCCGGTCACGCGAACACGGAACTGAAGAACTGGATGAGGGCCTGGAAGCCCTGTCCAATCAAGGCGCCCGCCCCGCGGACGGCGCCGGCAGCGTTCTCCGGCCTGGTCACCAGATAGAACGCGACAAAGGCGATCACAAGCCAGGTGACCACTTTCTTAGTACCGGCTGTCACGACCGTACTCCTCCCTCGTTGGGCTCCCCTGCGGCCCTCGCGTGTTGTAGCCCAGCATGAACTCTAAGTGGTTTCGACCGGAAGGCAAATGGGGCACGACACACTTGTCCACACCGCGGGCTCAGACGGCCAAAAGGTCTGACCAAACGGGCATCGCGGACGATGTTAGCGAGATCTCGCCGCTCTGGCACCCCTGTTGGCGTCATCCATCTGTGACGGCTGGTCACCGAGCATCTGGCCGACCAGTTCGTCGGCCGCGCGGTACGGGTCGAGTTCGCCGGCCGCCACCCGCGCGGCCACGGCGTCCAGGCGGTGGTCGCGGGGCAGCCGGTCCAGGCGCTGGCGCAGGTCGACCAGCGCCAGCGCCTCCACCTCCGCCCGGGCGCGGCGCATCCGGCGCCGGGCGAGTTCGCCGGTGTCCACGCTGTCCGCGTGGTGCCGGTCCACCGCCTCCACCACCGCGTCCACGCCCTTGCCCGTCGTCGCCACGCTCAGCACGATCGGCGGCCTCCAGGCACCGTCGGGCCACGAACCCAGCGCGAGCATGTTGCGCAGGTCGCGGCGAACGCGTTCGGCGCCCTCCCGGTCGGCCTTGTTGACCACGTAGACGTCGCCGACCTCCAGCAGTCCCGCCTTGGCCACCTGCACCGCGTCACCCATGCCGGGCGCGAGGAGGACGAGCGTGGTGTCGGCGAGCCCGGCCACCTCGACCTCGGACTGGCCCACCCCGACGGTCTCGACCAGGATCACCGCACAGCCGGCCGCGTCCAGAACGCGGACCGCCTGCGGTGTGGCCCAGGCCAGGCCGCCGAGGTGCCCTCGGGTGGCCATCGAACGGATGAACACCTCGGGGTCGGTGGCATGGTCCTGCATCCGCACCCGGTCCCCGAGCAGTGCTCCCCCGGAGAACGGCGACGTGGGATCGACGGCCAGTACGCCCACCCGCAGGCCCTGCCGACGGTAGGCGGCCACCAGGGCGGAGGTGCAGGTGGACTTGCCGACTCCGGGCGCGCCGGTGATGCCGACGATCCTGGCCTGGCCGGCGTACGGCGCGAGTGTGGCCGCCACCTCGCGCAGTGCGGGCGAGGCGTCTTCCACCAGGGAGATCAGCCGGCCGACCGCCCGCGGATCACCTGCCCGTGCAGCCTCGACGAGATCGGCGACCGAACGCCGGCGCCGGCCGGCCGCACGAGGCCCGGCCGTCCCGCCGGGCTCGGCGGCCGGAGCGGGCTCCGCCGCCGGAGCGGATTCGGTCACCGGGATCCGCCGCCGGCCCGGACGACAAGTGCGTCGCCCTGACCGCCGCCGCCACACAGGGCGGCCGCGCCGACACCGCCGCCACGGCGGTCCAGCTCCAGCGCGAGGTGCAGGACGAGCCGGGCACCCGACATGCCGAGCGGGTGGCCGAGCGCGATCGCCCCGCCGTGCACGTTGACGCGTTCCTCGTCGACGCCGAGCGCGCGCACCGAGTGCACGGCGACCGCGGCGAACGCCTCGTTGATCTCGATCAGGTCCAGGTCGGCGGGGGTGATCCCCTCCTTGGCGCAGGCCGAGCGGATCGCCGCGGCCGGCTGGGAGTGCAGCGAGGAGTCCGGCCCGGCGACGGTGCCGTGCGCACCGATCTCGGCGATCCAGCTCAGCCCGAGGCGCTCGGCCACCGCCTTGCTGGCGACGACGACCGCGCACGCGCCGTCGGAGATCGGGGAGGAGGAACCGGCCGTGATCGATCCGTCGGGGGTGAACGCCGGGGAGAGCCCGGCCAGCCGGTCGGCCGTGGTGTCCGACCGGATGCCCTCGTCGGCGGTGACCACCAGTGGCTCGCCCCGGCGCTGGGGCACCTCGATCGGGGCGATCTCCGCCTCGAAGATGCCGTCCTTCGCCGCGGCCGCGGCCCGCTGGTGGGAGCGCGCGGCGAAGACGTCCTGCTCCTCCCGCGTCAGTCCCAGCTCGGCGTTGCGCCGGTCGGTCAGGACGCCCATGGGCGCCTCCGTGTAGGCGTCCCACAGCCCGTCGTGCTCCATCGAGTCCAGGAGCTGGGCGTTGCCGTACTTCACTCCGGTGCGTGAGCGCGGGAGCACGTGGGGGGCGTTGGTCATCGACTCCATGCCGCCGGCCACCACGATGTCGAACTCGCCGAGCCGGATGAGCTGGTCGGCGAGCGCGATCGCGTCCAGCCCGGACAGGCACACCTTGTTGACCGTGATCGCGGGGACCGTCATCGGGATGCCGGCCTTCACCGCGGCCTGGCGGGCAGTCAACTGGCCCGCGCCGGCCTGCAGCACGTGCCCCATCACGACGTACTGCACCTGGTCCGGTGACACACCGGAGCGATCCAGTGCTGCCTTGATCGCGATCCCGCCGAGATCGACGGCGGAGAAGTCCCTGAGCGAGCCGAGCAGGCGCCCCATGGGGGTGCGCGCGCCGCTGACGATGACGGTTTCCACGCCCCCACCCTACGTGGGCGAAGTCGGCTCGTCCCGGATCGTCGGCGGGCCTGGGACCGCCCGGAGCGGCCATGGCGGAGGATGGGGCGCATGCCCGACGAGACCTCCGCTTCGCGGCCGGCTCCCCCGCCGGTCCCTCCCCTGTTCGGCTCGATCGACCACGTTGGTGTCGCCGTCCGTGACCTGGACGCAGCGATCTCGTGGTACGAGCAGACGTTCGGAATGCGGCTCGTACACATCGAGACCAACGAGGAACAAGGTGTACGCGAGGCGATGCTCGAGGTGGGCACGTCCGGCCCGCAGCTCCAGCTGATCGCTCCCCTGCGCGACGACTCGCCGGTGGGCCGTTTCCTCGCCTCTCGTGGCGAGGGCCTGCACCAGGTGGCCTACGCCGTGGACGACGTGGCGGAGGCCGCGGCGACGCTGCGGTCGCGCGGAGTGGAACTTCTGTACGACGAAGCGCGGAGGGGCACCGCGGGGACGCGGGTCAACTTCATCCACCCGAAGGCGGCCGGCGGCTTCCTCGTGGAACTCGTCCAGGCCCCACCGGACGGGACCGCCGGCGCACCGCAACCGGCCGCGGAACCGCCGCCCGGACGGGACCGGCGGGAGCAGGGCCGGCAGCAGGACCGGCAGCAGGACCAGGAGCCGGACCAGGAGCCGGAGCGGTAGACGACCCGGCGACCGGGCAGGAGTCCGTACCGGAGGGACCGGACTCCGTTACCGCGGCCGGACCGAATCCTTAACAGTTCCGCAGAAATCTGAGAATCCTGGCTACAGGCATCCACGGGGACACGGTCGCGTGCCAAGGTTGTGGAGGTGCCCTGCGCACGGCTGGACCGGGGTGCGGGCGAGGGTTCACCGGACGGGGCTGGAGCGGGCTGGACCGGGGCCTGACTCGAGTTGGACTTGAGCTGGACTTGAGTTGGACTTGAGTTGGACTTGAGCTGGACTTGAGTTGGACTTGAGCTGGACTGGGGCTTGGACGGGCCGAACGGAGGTCGTGGCGTGGATCGTGTCGTGCGTTTCGGCGGCCTGTCCCCGGTGGGTGACACCCTGGGTCACCAGCTAGGGTTCGTCGCCGCACCGACCGGCACCAGTCGGTGGTCCCGTCATGGCGGGGGTCTGCCGGGCCGGGCACCATAGGGGGAGTTCCACCGACGCTGTGAGGAGCGCAGATGTCTGAGCCGGACGAAGGCCTTTCCCTACTGGAGAATGGTCGCAAGGTCGGCACGTTCACCACCGTCCTCCTCGGTTACGACCGGCAGGAAGTCGACGAGGTGGTCGGACAGCTCGACTCCGCCCTCGACGAACGCGACCGGACCGTCGGTGAGCTCCAACGAGATCTCGCGCTGACCAGACGTGCCCTCGAGGACGCCGGTGAGCCCACCTGGGCCAAGCTCGGAAGGCGGGCACAGGAGATCCTGCGCCTGTCCGAGGAGCAGGCCCTCGACGTGGAGAACCGCGCCGACGACGCCGCTGCCGACATCCGGGCCGAGGCGCAGGCGGAGGCGCGGCGGCTCACCGACGACGCCGAGCGGGCGGCCATGGAGCTGCGCCGGCGGGTGGCGGACGAGACGGAGAAGATCCGCAACGCCTCCGAGGAGGAGGCCGAGCGCATCATCAAGGCCGCCCAGAAGCGGCGCGAGGAGATCCTCCGGCACGCCTCCGACAACGCCAACCGGCAGTTGCGTGACCTCGAGCACCAGCTCAAGACGCGCCGGCAGGGCGCCGAGCACGAGGTGGCGGCCATGCTCGCCACCGCCGAGCGCGAGGTCACCGAGCTGCGCGGCCGCGCCGACCAGGAGGTGACCGAGCTCCGGTCGACCGCCGACCGGGAAGTGAAGGAGCTGCGCACCACCGCTCGTCGGGAGGTCGCCGCCCTGCGGGCCACCGCCGAGCGCGAGGTGAACGAGCTGCGGACCACCGCCGAGCGGGAGGTCGCCCAGCTGCGCACCACCGCCGAGCGGGAGGTCGCCGAGCTGCGCACCACCGCCGAGCAGGAAGTGGCGGAGCTGCGGGCCACCGCCGAGCGGGACGTGACCGAGCTGCGCACCACCGCCGAGCAGGAGGTCGCGGAGTTCCGCGCGACCGCCGACCGGGAGGTGGCCGAGAAGCGCGCGACTGCCGAACGCGAGGTCGCCGAACGCCGCAACGCCGTCGCCGGAGTCCTGGAGCAGGCCCAGCGCGAGGCGGCTGCGGTGCACACCGCCGCGACCGCGGAGGCCCACCGCAACACCAGCCACGCCGAGCAGTTGCTGCGCGACGCCGAGAAGCGCGCGCAGGACAGCGACCAGCGCACCGAGGAACGCCTGCGCGCCGCCAACGACCGGGTGGCCCAGGTTCTCGCCCGTTCCCGCCGGGAGGCCGAGCAGATCCGTCGGGAGGCACGCGCGGAAGCCGAACGCATCGAGCGGGACGCGCGGTCGCGGGCACACGAGGAGACCACGGCGGCCCAACGCCAGATCGCCAACCTCCACCGTCAGCGGGACGAGCTGATCGAGAGCCTCACCCGGCTAAGGGACAACGTCCACGTGATCTCCGGCGCCAACGTCCCCGACCAGCAGCGGGCCGCGCAGGTCGGTGCCACCAGCGGCACGGCCGCGCAGGCGGGGTCACAGGACAGCAACCGGCCCGGCAACGGCGGCTCGTCCACCGAGTCCTGACGCTGCCGGGGGGCCGCGCCGACCGGGCGCGGCCGGACAGGTGCAAACCCGGGTCGGTCGTGAGAACCTGCACTGGCGTACGCCGGGCAGGACAAGCCCCCGGCATGGTCGGAGGCGACATGGGTGAGCAGAACGCGCCGGGCGGGTCACGGCCCGGAGCCGGCGACGCCGGCCAGGCGCCGGGATCGTCCGGGTCCTCGGGGCACGACCGCCCGAACGGCGGCTCCGCACCGAACGGCGGGGCGGCCGCTGGCTCCGAGGCGAGCCCCGGTGGTCCCACGGCGTCCGCGTCGACCGCCACGCTGCCCGCCGGCCCGGGTCCCGAAGCCGGCGCCGGCAAGCGGCCGGACATCGAGACCAGGCCCGGTTCACGTGATGGCGACCGGCACCATGGCGTGCCCGGGCCCGACGAATCGGCGGTGGACGAGGACGGCGACGGCCCGAGGTTCGGGCGGCCCGGACCGCGGATCAGCCGGCGTTCGCCGTTCTATCTCGGCTTCTTCGGCGCCCTCGGCGCACTGCTGGCCTGGCAGCTGTTCAACCTGCTGGCCTCGGCCAGCAGCGTCCTCGTGCTTCTCGTGGTGTCGCTGTATCTCGCCGTCGGGCTCAACCCCGCGGTCGAGTGGTTCGTCCGCCGGCGGATCAGCCGTGGCGTCGCGGTCGCCCTGGTGTTCCTCTGCCTGGTGGTGGTCTTCGCCCTGATCGGCCTGGCGATCATCCCGGTGGTGACCAAGCAGGTCACGTTGTTGATCAACCAGGTGCCCGACTGGTTCACCACGCTGCGCAACAACCCCAACCTCCAGTCGCTGGACGACCAGTACGAGGTCACCAAGAAGGTCCAGGACTACATCACCAGCGGCGGGCTGGCCGAGCGGCTGTTCGGCGGCGTGGTGGGTGCCAGCCGGATCGTGGCCAGCACGTTGTTCGGCGCGTTCACGATCCTGGTGCTGACGTTGTACTTCCTCGGCTCGCTGCCGACCACGAAGACCGCGCTCTACAAGCTGGTCCCCCGCTCCCGCCGGGACCGCGTGACCATGCTGGGCGACGAGATCCTCGCCCGGGTCGGCAGCTACGTCGGCGGGCAGTTGGCGGTGGCGGCGATCGCGGCGTCCGCGTCGTTCGTGTTCTTCCTGATCGTCGGGCTGAGCGAGTACGCCCTCGCGCTGGCGATCGTGGTGGCGATCCTCGGCCTGATCCCACTGATCGGTGGCGCCGTCTCGGCGGTGGTCGCCACCTCGATCGGGCTGCTCACCGACGTGAAGATCGGGATCGCCTGCATCATCTACTACGTCATCTACCAGCAGATCGAGAACTACCTGATCTACCCCCGGATCATGCAGCGTTCGGTGAAGGTGCCCGGCACGGTCATCGTCGTCGCGGCCCTGGCCGGCGGTTCGCTGCTGGGCATCGTCGGCGCCCTGCTCGCGGTGCCGACCGCGGCGGCGATCCTGCTACTCATCCGCGAGGTGCTGCATCCCCGGCTCGAGGAGGCGTAGCCGCGGTCAGTCGCGGTGCCGTACTGACAGAGGCCCCGTCGCGGCGCGCGTGCAACGAAAAGCTCCCCGGCAGCTCAGCGCTTGAAGCTGCCGGGGAGCTTCGTCGTCTCAGGCCCCACGTAAGGAAGTTCCCGACGGCGAGAACCTTCCTGCGCCGGGCACTTCCGCCGACGAGAAAGGTCCTGGCGCCGGAAAGCTTCCGGCGCCAGGACCTTTCCTACCTGGGCAACGTCTCTACGCAGAGAGCATCCCGGCGCAGGGCGTCGCCGCCGCGGTCAGGACTGCGCGAGGCGGGGGTCCGCCGTCGGCAGGCTCTCGCCGGAGTCGTACCACCCGGTCGGCCGGCGGGACACGAACGGCGTGATCCGCTCGGTGCCCGTCGGGGCCGCCCAGGTGACCGCGTTGGACAGCACCCGCTGGATGTCGGGGTGGTGGTAGACGGGGTACTCCTGGTCGCCGGGGCTGAAGTAGAAGACCCGGCCACGGCCGCGGCGGTACGCACATCCGCTGCGGAACACCTCACCACCGGTGAACGAGCTGATGAACACCAGCTCGTCCGGCTGCGGGATGTCGAAGTACTCGCCGTACATCTCCTGCGCCGGGATCAGGATGGGGTTCGGCACGCCCGCCGCGATCGGGTGGTCGGGCGCGACCGTCCAGACCATCTCCCGGTCGTTCTCGCTGCGCCAGTCCAGCGAGCAGGTGGTGCCCATCAGCTTGCGGAAGATCTTGGAGAAGTGGCCCGAGTGCAGGACCAGAATTCCCATGCCGCCGAGCACCGCCTCGTGCACCCGGTCGACGACCTCGTCGGAGACCTCGCCGTGAGCGGCGTGGCCCCACCAGGTCAGCACGTCGGTCTCGGCGAGGACCTCCTTGCTCAGCCCGTGCTCGGGCTCCTGCAGGGTGGCGGTGCGGACGACGACGTTCTCACCGAGGTGCTTGGCGATCCCGTTGGCGATCGCGCCGTGCATGCCGTCGGGGTAGATCTCCTTGACCGAGGCATCCCGCTGCTCGTGGACGTTCTCGCCCCAGACTGTCACCCGGATCGGGGACACGCTCATGTGGTAACTCCCTGGTTGCTCGGTTCGGAAAGCTCTGTACGGGCCGGGCGGCCCTGGTGGTGAGGGTGCGGGCGAACGGGAAGGACCCGCCGCTCAGGCCTCCACCACGGGGACCTCGCGGCCCTCCAGCGACGACAGGTAGCAGGCGTCGATGATGCGGGCCCGGGCCAGACCGTCACGGCCGGTGTGCGCCGACCAGTCTCCACCCCGGATGACTCCCACGAAGTCGCGGACCACCGCGCGGTGTCCCTCGCCGCGGACGACCCGCGGACGCACCTCGGCGGGCGCTCCGGCCACGTCGGTGTAGATACGGAGCGTGTCCTCCGACGCGTAGTTCTCCACGCCGATCTCGGCGCCGCCGTCGGTGCCGTACAGCGAGACGCCGAAGTCGTCGCCGGGCTTGCGGAACGTCGCCCAGCTGGTCTCCAGCTGCAGGACGCCGCCGCCCTCCAGCCGCAGGAACGCGGTGGCGAGGTCCTCCACCTCATACGCCGAACCCACCGTCTGCTTGGCGGCGTACTGCGAACCGCCCAGCCCGCGCGGGCCCAGCTCGGAGAACGTCGACGCGCTCGCGGACAGGACCCGCGGCTCACCGAGGAGGTACAGCGCCATGTCGAGCATGTGCACGCCGAGGTCGATGAGCGGTCCGCCACCGGCCATCTCGCGGTTGGTGAACCAGCTGCCCATGCCGGGGATGCCGTTGCGCCGCATCCAGTGAGCCTTGGCGTAGTAGACGCGGCCGAGCTGGCCGGCGTCGAGCTGCTGCTTGAGGATCGCGACGTCGCCGCGCTCGCGGTGGTTGAAGCAGATCTTGAGGACGCGGTTGGCCTTGGTGGCCGCGTCGACGATGGTCTGCGCCTCCTCACCGGACCGGGCCAGCGGCTTCTCGCACAGGACGTGCTTGCCGGCCTCGAGGGCGGCGACCGAGATCGGCGCGTGCAGGTGCGTGGGAGTGGCCACGCTCACCGCGTCGATGTCGTCACGCGCGATCAGGTCCTGCCAGCGCTCGTACAGATGGGGAATCGAGTGTTCCTTGCCGAGCTCGGCAAGGCGGTCGGCCTCGAGACCGGCGAGGGAGACGACCTCGACATCCGGCAGGGCGAGGTAGCCCTTGAGGGCTGCCTGCCCGGCGAAGCCGAGGCCGACGACGCCGACGCGGAGGGGACGGGAAGGATCGGGCTGCCCGGCGGCCGGAGGCTGCGCCGGATTCGAATTGGTGCTCATCGGGGCCCAGTTTATGGAGTGGACCTGTATCCCCCGAAGACACGTAGTCGGGGGCAGATTGGCCAAACCCGGCCAGCCTGCAGGCAGGGTCGAGGGTTGTGCTCCATGATCGGGTCCGACTGTGTCAGGACGGCGACGCGGCGGAGCCGTCGGCTCCGATCCGCCGCGTGTCCCCGATCCGCCAGGCGCTCGGCGCTCAGCCCTCCGACGGGGAGTTGCCGGGTACGGGAACGTCGGCGAACGCGGCCACGGTCCGGTCCGCGTAGGCACTGGCGTCGGCGTACTCCATCGGGCCCGCCCAGGTCGTCGGCAACGGTCCCACCTCGGGTGCCACCCGGGCGACGATCTCGTCCAGGATCCTCTCGGCGTCCCCGACCCACAGGTGCTTGCCGCCGTCGATGCCGACGACCTCCGCCTGCGGGATCGCCGCGAAACGCTCGCGGGCCTCCGCCGGGCGCAGGTAGTCGTCGAACTCCGGAACGAGAGCGGTCAGCGGCTTGCCGGACTCCGCCCACACCGCCAGGTGCTCGGGCCGGGAGAACCGCAGCGACGGCGAGAGCAGGATCGCGCCCTCCACCACGGGGTCGCAGCCGTGCATCAGCACCAGGTCCGAGCCGAACGACCAGCCCACCAGCCAGATCCGGGGCAGCTCGGCGAACTCGGCGTACTCCAGCGCGGCCGCCACGTCGAACCGCTCCGCGTCCCCGCCGTCGAACTCCCCCTCGCTCACGCCCTGGACGCTGCGGGTGCCGCGGGTGTTGAACCGGACGACCGCGAGCCCGGCCAGCGCGGGCAGCCGGTAGGCGGCCTTGCGGTAGATGTGACTGTCCATCATCCCGCCGTGGGTGGGCAGCGGGTGGACGCAGACCAGGGTCGCGACCGGCGCCCGGTCCAGCGGCTGGGAGACCTCACCGACCAGGGTCAGCCCGTCGGCGGTTTCCAGAGCAAGGGGGGTACGCCTGGCCGGGAGGACGCTGTTGGCCCGGATGGGCCGGGCGGCGCCCTCCGGCTGGTCGGCGCCCTGGTCGGCGGACTCGGCAGGGGTGTCGGCGGAACTGGTCACCCACCGATTGTCGCCTCCGGTCCCCCACCACCCATCCCCCGGGGCTCAGCGGCGCCGCCGCCGGTCACGGGCCCGCCAGCAGCCGTTGTGCCAGTGCCGGCGTTCGTCCAGACCGGTTCCGACGAACGACGAGGGATCCACCGGCCACGCCACCACGTGCGGGGTCGCGGGCGGGATCAACTGGTCGCAACCGGGACAGCGGTACGGCTTGGTGCTGGTCGATCCGGTGAGCTTGCGGACCACCCAGTCGCCGTCGGGCCACTCCTCCACCTGCTGGTGGCCGCCGAACAGCGGTCGCTGCGGAGGCTCGGGGCGGCGGGGGCGCGGGCGGCGTCGGGGCACGGGCCAATTGTCCCCTGCTCACCTGTGCCGCCGGCGCCGCCGGTCGCCTACCCTGGTCGCGTGCCGCGATACGAGTACCGCTGCCGCACCTGCGGCGACACGTTCGAGCGTGCCCTGCCGATGAGCGAGTCGGGTGCGCCCGCCCCCTGCCCCCACGGTCACGGGGACACGGTGAAGTTGCTGTCCACCGTCGCGCTCGGCGGCCGCGCCGGCACCGGTCCGGGCATGGCGGCCGCGCCGCCCGGCGCAGGCGGTTGCTGCGGCGGCGCCTGCGGTTGCCGCTGACCCGCCCGGGGTGTTGAGGGTGCAGGGCTAGTGCAGCCCGTACGCCCGGACCGAGGTCATCGTCAGCTCGTTGCCCTGGTCGTCCTCGGCCAGCGTCCGGATCGAGACGAAGCGGCCGGGCAGGTTCGGCTGGTTCACCCGCGCCGACCAGCGACCGGGTCCCGCCTGCGTCGTCGGCACCCGCGTCCAGGTGTGCCCGTCGTCGTACGACACCCACAGCAGCGTCCGGGTCACGGTCCTGGTCACGTCGGGGCTCGTCGTCACCAGGTTCAGCGTGAACGGCTGCCCGGCGCGCGCCCGCCCGTGCAGGTCGAACGTCCCGACCACGACCGTGTTCAGCAGCGGGATCGGCGCGGCGTAGCCCGCCGGCGCGGCCGAGGTGAACTGCCAGTGGCCGGTCACCGTCGTGGCGTACCTCAACCACGGCACGTGCTGGCCGGCGCGGAGGTCCAGCGTGTACGACGTGCGCGCCTTGGGCTGGACGCCGGCGTTCAGGGTGAACGGGTCGGTCGAGGTGGCCACCACCGCACCCGCGCGGCGGAGCGTACTGGTGGCGGTGATGCCGGTCGGGTCGTTGACGATGAGCGTCCCGTCGCGCAGGGACGGTGACAGCGCCGCCATCGAGAAGTTCATCACGCCGTCGCCCTGCCGGTACCCCTCCACCTGGGGCCGGAACGCCGCCGGGCTGAACGTGTGCCGGACCCGCTGGCCGGCCGCGTAGCGGAGCGGGTGGCGGACCTCGCTGTACCAGACCTGGGTGGGAGTGCTCCGGGCGTCGAAGTTGTCCGACCACGCCAGCGGCCTGCCGGCGTACTGCGGGGAGAACAGGTGCGTGCGCCGGGCCGGCAGCGGCACGTCGAAGTGCCACCCCAGCCCGATCATGGAGTCGCCGGGCAGTTCGGCCTCGCGGAACCACACGCCGTTGATGTTCAGTCCCGTTCCCGGAGCCGCGAACGCCGCGTCGTAACGGGTCAGGGCCGAGTCGTGCACCACGTACGCCGGGTTGGCCGGCACGCGGCCCTGCCGCCCGAGCAGCAGGTCGTAGGTGACCGAGCCGGCAGTCATGGAGCGGAACACGGTGAAGTCGTACGTCCTGCCGGTGACACTCGGGGTGGCCCGGGCGTAGAGCTGGTTGCGCACGTCACCCTGCAGGGTCAGCAGCGTGGTGAACGGGCCGCCGGCGACGGTTTCCACCAGGCCGAAGGTCGTCACCACGGTAGACGGAGAGGCCGCGTCGACCCGGGTGGTGATCAGGTGTGCCTGCCGCGCGTCCAGGGTCACGGTGGTGTTGGCACCGACACTGATCCGCGGGGCCGACAACAGCGTGTGGCTCGTCGGCGAGGAACCCTGGTCGGTGGACAGGATCCCGCTGAACGCGTAGGCGCCGGGCGTCAGCTGCGCCACCAGGCCGGCCGCGGATCCGGTCAGATCCGTCAGTTCGCCGGTGTCGAGGTTGGCGACCACGGTGGGCGATGGCTGCAACCGGCCGGGGTCGGTCACCAGCCTGCCCGCGCGGTCGATCACGCGGAGGGTAAGGGTGTACGCCGCCTCGTCCACCTGTGCGGCACCGAGCCCCGCGCCCCTCGCGGCGACCCCGTCGGCCCGCCCCGGCACGTCCAGCCAGACGTGGCTCGGCGTACCGGCGAGCCAACACCAGGTCCTCCCGGCCGCGGCCTTGGGTTCGGTGACGGCACGCCCTCTCAGACGGGGCACGGCTCTGCCGGGACGAAGCGCGCCCGGGATCCACGAGCGCACGGAGGCGGAGGCCTTCGAGTGGGCGAGGACCAGCGGCAGGTGGCCGGTCTTCTCGTCGTCGAGCCCTGAGCGCACCAGCCCGGCGACCTCGAACAACCGCGGGTCCAGCCGTCCGGCCGCCACCAGCGGCGCCGCGTCGGCCGGAACGACGTTCAGCTCGCGTCCGTGCCGGCGGATGCCGAACGTCATTCCGCGGCGGCCCGTCCCCGGAATCGGGGTGGCGGCGGAGACGCCGTCGCTTCTGGTGGTGACGCGCACCCGGTCGCCGGTGACCAGGGTCACCGTGGCGACCTTCGCCTGCTGGGCGCCTCGCCCTGCCTGGGCTCCTGGCGCCGACGCCGACGCACCGGACGTTCCCGGTGCGGCCGCTGTCGTGAAGGTCGAGAAGGCCGTAAGAGCGACTGTGGTCAGGGCAAGCAGAACCGTTCGCAGCCGACGCATCGATACACCCCCGTGTCAGCGCCACACCCGGCAAACGGTGCGGCGATGCCGAAAGCATTCCACCCGAGATGCGCGTTCGATGCGCCATCACGTACGCACATCCGGCAATCGGCGACAGTGGATGCCCTAGGGTGAGGCGTCGTGCGCCTCGTCATCGCCTCGTGCCAGGTCGACTACGTCGGCCGGCTCACCGCCCACCTGCCCCGCGCGAACCGCCTCATCCTGGTGAAGGCCGACGGTTCGGTGTCCATCCACAACGACGACCGGGCGTACAAGCCGCTCAACTGGATGAGTCCGCCGTGCAAGCTCGTCGAGCAGCCGGCCAGTGAGTGCGAGCCGGCCCGGTGGACGGTCACCGGCAAGGACGGCGGCCAGCTGGTGATCACCTTGGACGAGGTGCTGCACGACTCCAGCCACGAGCTCGGCGCCGACCCCGGACTGCGCAAGGACGGCGTGGAGGCGCACCTGCAGGAGCTTCTCGCCGACCATCCCGCCACGCTCGGGGAGGGTCTCACGCTCGTACGCCGGGAGTACCCCACCGCGATCGGTCCGGTCGACCTGCTCTGTCGCGACGCCGCCGGTGCGGCCATCGCGGTCGAGGTCAAGCGGCGCGGTGAGATCGACGGCGTCGAGCAGCTCACCCGTTACCTCGAACTCCTCAACCGCGACCCGCTGCTCGCGCCGGTGCGCGGGGTCTTCGCCGCGCAGGAGATCAAGCCGCAGGCCCGGGTCCTCGCGGGCGACCGGGGCATCGAGTGCGTGACGGTCGACTACGACGTGCTCCGCGGACTCGACGACCCGACCGCACGGCTGTTCTGACGGTAGCCACCCGGCGGTACGCCGAACCGCTCCCGGAACACCCGGCTGAAGTGGAACGCGCTGACGAACCCCGACGCCGCGGCCACGCTGCCGATCGGCAGGTCCGTCGCCTCCAGCAGCCGCGCCGCGTGCCGCATCCGGGCGTCCCGCAGTGCCCGCATCGGCGTACGCCCGGTCTGCGCGGAGAACAGATGCGCCAGCCGCGACGGCGACAACGCGACCCGTGCGGCCAACGACGCGACGGTGTGCGGCGCGGCCGGGTCAGCGGCCAGCAGCGCCTCGACCCGGCGTACCCGCGGATCGACGTTCTCCTCCGACCTCGGGCCGGCCGCGGGGCCGGTGCGCGCCGCGGCCACTGCCGCGGTCGTGAGCACCAGCACCTCCTCCACCCCGCCGAGGGCGAGTTCGCGGGCGGCCACTCCGGTCGCCGCGGCGGGTACGACGTCACGGCGGCGCGAGCTCACCGGGTCCGGCGGCGGGCCCTCGCCCGACCACCGGGCGTCCGCGTGCAGCCGCCGGAACGCCGCCTCCACCCGGCCGCGGACGAACTCCGGAACGCCCGCCACGCGGTAGAGCCGCTCGCCCACCTGGTACGGCGCCAGCCAGCCGTGCCAGCCCGCGCGGGCCGGGCAGTGCACCCACCAGAACGACCAGCCGGCCGCGCCCGGCGCCACCGCGTAGTCGTGCGCGAGTTCGGGTCCGAGCGCCACCAGCTCGCCGGGTTCGGCGGGGACGGTCACCCCGCCCTGCCGGAATCGCCCACCTCCGGCCAGGGTCCAGGCGAACAGCCAGCTCGGCGCGCCCCGCGCCCGGTGCACGGCGTAGCCGGCGCCGACGTCGAAGCGCGCGGCGACCACCAGCTCCGCCGGAGGTGCGGGCGTCCCCTCCCCGTCGCCGCTCCCGACGTCGCCACCCGGGTCACCGCCCGGGCTCTCACCTGTCGGCCCGGCAGCAGGATCAGGCAGGTCGGCAGCGGTCACGGGCATCCCCACCCGCCTGGTCGCGCCGTACCGTCAGGTGTCACAGGCAGTCGCATCAGGTACGACCGTACTCACGCACGCCCTGAGCCGAGGAGGCCCTCCACCATGACGGACGTCCGCACCAGCGCTCCCGCCGCGCCCGCGCGCGAGCGAGAAGGCGTCCCCGTCGCCGCCGCGGCCCGGCAGTTCGCCGAGGACGGTTTCACCATCATCCGGTCGCTGTTCTCGCCCGCGGAGATCGCCGAGATCCAGGACGAGTTCACCGCGCTGCACGCGCGCGGCCCGGTCCCCGGCCACTTCGAGCCGCGGCCGCAGGAGCCCGGCGGGCCGGTGGACGTGCTGCGGGAGTACCCCCGGGTGATGCACCCGCACAAGATCAGCGCGGTCGCCCGGCAGTACCTCCTCGACACCCGGCTGCGGATGATCCTCACCTACCTCCTCGACGAGGAACCGATCGCCGCGCAGAGCATGTTCTACTTCAAGCCGCCGGGCGCGCGCGGGCAGGCGCTGCACCAGGACAACTTCTACCTGCGCGTCGAGCCGGGAACCTGCGTGGCGGCGTGGGTCGCCTGCGACGTGATCGACCGGGACAACGGCGGGCTGGAGGTCGTACCCGGCACGCACAGGATGGACGTGTTCTGCCCCGAGGACGCCGACCCCGAGGTGTCGTTCACCAAGGAGTACGTCCCGCCGCCGCCCGGCCTCGCCCCCGTGCCGGTCGACCTGCAGCCGGGCGACGTGCTGTTCTTCAACGGCAGCCTGGTGCACGGCTCGGGACCGAACACCACCACCGACCGGTTCCGGCGTTCGTTCATCTGCCACTACGTCGGCCGGGACTCCTGCGAGCGGATCTCGCCGTGGTACGCCACGCTCACCATGGACGGCGACCCGGTGGAACTCCCGGAGAGTCTCGGCGGCGGTCCCTGCGGCACCGAGACCGACGCCACCGGCCCGCATTAGGGCGTGCCCAGGGTCTGTCCTTGGCCGCACCAGCCGCACTGACCGGCTCGTACCAAGGCACTTCGCAACCTGCTCCGGGTCCGGCATCATCGCTGACATGGTGACCGAGCCGGTGACAGAGCGTGCGACCGGTCCGTCCCCGGCCGCCGGCCCGGGCACCCGGGGACACCGGGTACTGGTGGTCGGCGCCGGAGTGGTGGGGCTGACCTGCGCGGTGGTGCTCGCCGAGGACGGGTTCGAGGTCAACGTCGTGGCGCGTGACCTGCCGCCGGAGACGACCTCCGCGGTCGCCGCCGCGCTGTGGTTGCCCTACCGCGCGCTTCCCGAGGACCGGGTGACGGAGTGGGCGGCCACGTCGTACGACAGGTTCGCCCGGATGGCGCGCGAGGACGAGTCGGCCGGCGTCGACCTGGTTCCCGGCGCCGAACTGGTCCGTACGCCGGACGGCGGCGCGCCCTGGTGGGCCGCGGCGGCGCCGGGCCTGCGCCCGCTGGCCGACCCGCCCGCCGGGTACGCCGGCGGCTGGGAGTTCGAGGCGCCCGTGGTGGACACCGGCAGCTATCTGCCCTGGCTGGTCGCCCGGCTGACCGCACTCGGCGGCACGCTCACCCGGCAGGCACTGCCCGCCCTCCCCGACAACGCCCCGATCCTGGTCAACTGCACCGGGCTGGCCGCCCGCGCCCTCGCCCGGGACCGCTCGGTGACTCCGGTCCGCGGTCAGATCGTCGTCCTGGACCAGGTAGGGGTCACCCGCTGGTGGGCCGACGACACCGAGCCCGAGCGCCCGCTGTACGTCGTACCCCGGCGGAGTTCGGTGGTCGTGGGCGGCACCGCCGAACCCGGCGACTGGGACACCCGGCCCCGTCCGGAGACCACCCGGGACCTGCTCGCGGCCGCCGCCCGGCTGGAGCCGGCGCTGGCCGGCGCGCGGGTGCTCCGCGAACGCGTCGGGCTGCGGCCGGCCCGCCCGAGCGTGCGGGTGGAGGCGCGGGCGAGCGACCCCGGCCGGCTGGTGGTGCACTGCTACGGCCACGGCGGCTCCGGCGTCACCGTTTCGTGGGGCTGCGCGGCCGAGGTCGCCGGACTGGTCCGCGCCCACGTCGGCTGACCGCTCCGCCTCACTACTCCGGGCGCAGCAGGACGTGGGTGTCCACCGGGCGGAACCCGATCCGGCCGTACATCCGGTGCCGGTGCGGCTCCGCGGTGAGCCACACCGCACGCGGCTGCAGGCCGAGGGCGTACCTCGCCGCGGCCGCCGAGATCGCCGAGCCGATCCCCCGGTCGCGCCACTCGGGCAGGACGCCGACCCCCGAGACGTACGCCGTACCGGCCAGTTCCCGGACCTGCGCACAGGCGACGGCCGCCCCGTCGACCCGGCCGACCAGCAGGTGGAAGGTGGGCGAGGCCAGCACACCGGGGGTCACCAGAGGGGCGAGCTCCACGCCGTAGACACCGAGGAACTCCTCCGCACTGTCCGGCGCGCCCACCGTGAGGCCGGCGACCGGGGCCGCCGCCGCGAGCCGGGCCACGCTGCCCAGGACCAGGGCCGGAAGCTCCAGCCACGGCCGGAACCCGCGCCGGATGAACTCCGGCTGGGCGGCGTACCTCGTCCGGGTGGTCACCACCCACTGCCCACGCGTCGCCGCGTGCGCGTCCAGCCACTCGGTCGCCTGGTCCAGCGCGGACGCCGACACCGGCCCCATGGCCTTCGCCTGGGTCGCCCACGGCTGGTCGATCGGGTGGCTCACGCACGGGATGCCGGCCACCACGGCACTGGCGCCGCTGTCGGCGGGCACGTCCGCCCGGGCCGCCTCCGCGCGGGCCAGCAGATCGGCGAGGTCGGTCATCGCCGGACCCGGGGTGATCGTATGAGTGCCACGCCTCACCCTAACGATCACGACCGCGGAGGTCCTCCCCGTTTACCGGTCGAGGTCAGCCGATCCGCTGGTCGACGTAACACCAGCGCCAGCCCTCGCCGCGCTCGAACGACCGGATCACCGGGTGCCCCGTCTGGTGGTAGTGCGCGGTCGCGTGCTGCCACTGGGAGGAGTCGCAGCAGCCGACGTGGCCGCAGGTCAGGCACAGCCGCAGATGCACCCAGTCGTCGGTGCCCTGCGCCAGGCAATCCTCGCAGCCCTGCGGCGTCTTCGGGGTCACGTCGCCGCTCGCCTGCGCCAGGTGCGTACAGGCCGGGCTGGTCATGAGTCGTCGTCCTCCTGTCGGCCGCGGGCCATCATCAGCTGTTCCAGGTCCAGCTCCCGCTCCACCTGGCGCAGCACCTCCTCCGGGATCCGCTTCTCGTCCCGGGCCTTGACGAAGACGCCGCGCTCGGCGTCCAGCATTCCCAGCCGCAGCCGGCGCATGGTCTCGGTGGGGGGTTCGCGGTCGGGGTCGCCGAGGCGTTCCCACACCTGGTTGGCGCGGATCTCGGCCGAGTCGCGCAGCCGGTCGACCACGTAGTCGGGGGCGTCGCCGCGGTCCTCGTCCAGCCTGGCGAGGGCCGCGCGCATGGCGTCCTGGCGTACTTCCGCCTCGGCCAGCAGGTCCTCGCGCGGGTCGTCCCGGCGGACACCGACCAGGCGGACCACCGCGGGCAACGTCAGCCCCTGCGCGACCAGCGTCACCAGAATGACCACGAAAGCGATGAACACCAGCAGTGCGCGTCCGGGGAACCGCAGCGGGAGGCTGAGCGCCGCCGCCAGCGTCACCACTCCGCGCATACCGGCCCAGGAGACCACCACGACGTCCGGCCACGGCGGATAGGCATGATGTGCCCGGTCCAGGCGCAGCATCGGAGGAAGGTACGCGCCGGGGAAAACCCACACGAACCTCCCGACCACGACGGTGGCGACCACGGCCACGGTCGCCGCGGTCACCTGTTGCCAACCCGACGACAGGGCCTCCACCACCGACCGCATCTGGAGCCCGACGAGGAGGAACAGCGTCCCTTCGAGCAGGAACTGCGTCACCTTCCACACCGCGTCGATCTGCACCCGTGCCGCCGGGTCGAACATGCGGTCTCGGCGGTGTCCGAGGTAGAGGCCGCAGGTCACCACCGCGACGATGCCGGAGGCGCCGATGTAGTTCGCGGGTACGAACGCCACGAACGGCGTGAGCAGCGAGATCGTGTTGTCCAGCAGCGCGTCCCGGGTGCGCTGGTGCAGCCATCGGGCGAGTACGGCGGTCAGCCCGCCGATCGCCAGCCCCCCGAACACCGACAGGCTGAGCTGGCCGACCGCGCCCGCCCACGTCACCGTCGTACCGAGGGCCGCCGACACCGCCACCCGCAGCGCCACCAGCGCGGTGGCGTCGTTGACCAGGCTCTCCCCCTCCAGGATCGTCACCACCTGGCGGGGAAGGCGCAGCCTGCGGGCGATCGCGGTGGCGGCCACCGCGTCCGGCGGCGCCACCACCGCACCCAGCGCGAACGCCGCCGCCAGCGGGATCGACGGGACGACGGCGTGCAGGACCACGCCGACGAGCGCGGCGATGAACAGCACGTGCCCGAACGCCAGCAGCACGATCGGGCTCAGATTGCTCCGGAACGCCGGGAGCGAGGTGCGGATCGCCGCGATGTAGAGCAGCAGCGGGAGGATGCCCTCGAGGATGAGGTCGGGCTCGAGGTGGATCTCGGGACCGATCGGGACGAAGGAGAGCGCCACGCCCGCGGCCACCAAAAGAATGGGGGCGAGCAGGCCGGTTCGCCGAGCCAGCCCGGAAACCAGCCCGACCACCGCCAGCAACAGAACTACGTCGAGCAGGCTCTCACGCACGTCACGAGACTAGCCCGGGTTACAAAACCAGCCCCGGCCGCCGCGACCTGCGCCTTCAGGGCTGGTCGTAGTCGTAGAAGCCTCGCCCGGACTTACGGCCCAGCTCACCGGCTTCGACCATCCGGGTCAGCAGCTCCGGCGGGAAGAACTTCGGGTCGGCCGTCTCGTCCCAGATGTTGCGGGTGGCGTGCCGCAGGACGTCCACGCCGGTCAGGTCGGTGGTGGCCAGCGGTCCCATCGCGTGCCCGAACCCCAGCTTGCAGGCGGTGTCGATGTCCTCGGCGGTCGCGACCCCGTCCTCTACCAGGCGCACCGCCTCCACCACCAGAGCGGAGATCAGCCGGGTGGTGACGAAGCCGGCGATGTCGCGGTTGACCACGACGCAGGTCTTGCCCACCGACTCGGCGAACTCCCGCGCGCGCTCCAGCGTCGCGTCGGAGGTGCGGTGGCCGCGTACCAGCTCACACAGGCCCATCATCGGCACCGGTGAGAAAAAGTGCGTGCCGACCACCGACTCCGGGCGGTTGGTGGCGGCGGCGATGCGGGTAATCGGGATCGCGGAGGTGTTGGTGGCCAGGACCGTGCCGTCAGGGCAGATCCGGTCCAGCTCGGCGAACACCTCCCGCTTGACGTCGAGGCGTTCGAACACCGCCTCCACCACGATGCCGGCCTTGGCGACCGCGGCCAGGTCGGTGGTCGTGGTGATCCGCTCGAGGATCGCCTCGACCCCTTCCTCGGGGAGCTTGCCCTTGCGGGCGAACGTCTCCAGCGACCGCCGGATGCCGGCCGTCCCGCGTTCGAGCGCCTCGTCGGCGACGTCGCGCAGGATGACCTGCCAACCGGCCGTGGCGGCCACCTGCGCAATCCCGGATCCCATCAATCCGGAACCGACGACCGCCACCGTGCGACTAATGAGTTCCGTCATGCAGGCACCTTACGAGAAGACGGCGGCCGACACGGTGAGCCGCTGCCGGCGCGAAGTCGCGGCGTACGACCACCAGGAGGGAGACGTGTGAGCGGTATGAAAGCAGACACCATGGAGGTGTCGGGCGGCACACCGCTGACCGGTGAGATTTCCGTACGCGGCGCCAAGAACCTCGTCCCCAAGGCGATGGTGGCGGCCGTGCTCGGCGACCAGCCGTCGACGCTGACCAACGTCCCCCGGATCAGCGACGTCACGATCGTCCGCGAGCTGTTGGAGCTGCACGGGGTGACCGTGCGCGACGGCGCCGACGGTCCGCACTCGCTGGTCCTCGACCCCTCCCGGGTCGAGCAGGCGACGATGGGCGACATCGAGGTGCACGCGGGATCGAGCCGGATTCCGATCCTGCTCTGCGGGCCGCTGCTGCACCGCATCGGGCACGCGTTCATCCCCGACCTGGGCGGGTGCCGGATCGGTGACCGGCCGATCAACTTCCACCTGGACGCGCTCCGGCAGTTCGGCGCGGTCGTGGACAAGCGGCCCGAGGGCCTGCAGATCACCGCGCCGGACGGCCTCACCGGCACCCAGCTCGAACTCCCCTACCCCAGCGTGGGCAGCACCGAGCAGGTGCTCCTCACCGCCGTCCGCGCCCAGGGGGTCACCGAGTTGCGCAACGCCGCCGTCGAGCCGGAGATCATCGATCTGATCTGCGTCCTGCAGAAGATGGGCGCGATCATCAACCTCGACACCGACCGGGTCATCCGCATCACCGGCGTACGCCGGCTCGGCGGCTACATCCACGAGGCGCTGCCGGACCGGATGGAGACCGCCTCGTGGGCCTGCGCGGCGCTGGCCACCGGCGGTGAGGTGTTCGTCCGCAACGCCCGCCAGGTCGACCTGATGACCTTCCTGAACGTCTACCGCCGGGCCGGCGGGGAGTTCATGGTCACCCACGAGGGCATCCGGTTCTGGCACCCGGGCGGCAAGCTCAACGCCGTCGCACTGGAGACCGACGTCCACCCCGGGTTCATGACCGACTGGCAGCAGCCGCTCGTGGTCGCGCTGACCCAGGCGACCGGGCTGTCGATCCTGCACGAGACGGTGTACGAGAACCGCCTGGGCTTCACCGAGGCGCTGGTCCGGCTGGGCGCGCAGATCCAGGCGTTCACCGACTGCCTGGGCGCCACGCCGTGCAGGTTCGGACGCCGCAACTACACCCACTCGGCGGTGATCTCCGGCCCCACGTCGCTGCGCGGGGCCGACCTCACCGTGCCCGACCTGCGGGGCGGCTTCTCGTACATGATCGCCGCGCTCACCGCGCAGGGCAGGTCGACGTTGCGCGGGATCGACATCTTCGCCCGGGGGTACGAGAACTTCCTGCCCAAGCTGGAGGGGCTCGGCGCCCAGGTGGAGGTCCACTGACCGGCACGCACCGGCCCGCGCCGCGGGCCGGTCAGCCGAGGTCGACGGTGTCCGGCTCGCGCAGCACCTCCGCGCCCAGGCCCTGCAGCACCTCCACCAGGCGGGGATAACCGCGGTCGAGGTGGTGTACGCCGGACACCAGCGTCTCCCCCTCCGCGACCAGCCCGGCCAGCAGCAGGCCCGCGCCCGCCCGGATGTCGGTCGCCTCCACGGGGGCGCCGGACAGCGCGGGACGTCCCCGGATCACCGCGTGGTGGCCGTCGGTGCGTACGTCCGCGCCCAGCCGGGCCAGCTCCTGGACGAACCGGAACCGCCCGTCGAAGAGGTTCTCGGTCACCATCGAGGTGCCCTCGCTGATCGCCGCCAGCGCCACCATCATCGCCTGCAGGTCGGTCGGGAACCCCGGGTACGGCAGCGTCACGACGTTGACCGCGCGCGGCCGCCCCTCCATCCCGACCGTGAAGCTCACCGGCCCGGTCCGCACCGACGCGCCGGCCCGGGTCAGCTTGTCCAGCACGATGTCCAGGTGGTCGGCCCGGGCGTCCCGGAGGGTGACTTCCCCGCCGGTCACGACGGCACCGATCGCCCAGGTGCCGGCCACCATCCGGTCCGGCACCACGGTGTGCTCGACCGCGGACAGGTCCGCCGGTCCTTCCACCTCCAGCGTGGAGGTGCCGATCCCGCCGATCTTCGCGCCCATCTTGGTGAGCATGTCGGCGATGTCGACGATCTCCGGCTCGCGGGCGGCGTTGTCGATCAACGTCGTACCGCGGGCCAGGGTGGCCGCCAGCAGGAGGTTCTCGGTGGCACCGACGCTCGGGAAGTCCAGCAGGATGGTCGCGCCGTGCAGCCCCGCCGGGGCCTCGGCCACCACGAAGCCGTGCTCCACACCGATCTGGGCACCCATGCGTTCCAGCCCGGACACGTGCATGCCCAGGCCGCGGGAGCCGATACTGTCACCGCCCGGCAACGCCACCTTCGCCCGGCCGGTGCGGGCCACCAGCGGGCCGAGCACCGTGATGGAGGCGCGGAGCCGGCGTACGAGGTCGTAGTCGGCCTCGTGGTGGATCGACTCGGGCACGTCGATGGTGAGCGTCCCGCTGTCGAACTTCGAGGTGTCGAGCTCACAGCCCATCCGTTTGAGCAGGGCACCCATGAACGTCACGTCCAGGATGTCGGGCACGTTGTGCAGGACCATACGACCCTGCGTGAGCAACGACGCCGCCATCAGTTTCAGCGCGCTGTTCTTGGCGCCGCTGACCGGCACCTCGCCCACGAGCCGGTTGCCACCGCGAATTCTCAGCCGTTCCACCCGTGCATGCTATGAGCCCGCGTCCTCACGCCGTGCGGCACACTCGTCGTTCGGGACGAGACCACCCGCCGAGGGTGAGGTGTCCCGGGACCCGCAGTCCTGACGGTCCTGCCAGTCCTGCCCCACGTAAAGGCCCTAGGCTGCGGACATGGTCAACCTCACTCGGATCTACACCCGCGCCGGAGACGGCGGGCGGACCCGGCTGGTCGACAACAGCCTGGTCACCAAGACCGACCGCCGGCTGGCGGCGTACGCCGACGTGGACGAGGCCAACGCGAGCATCGGCACCGCGCTCGCCCTCGGCGATCTGGCCGAGGACGTGGCGGCGGTCCTGGTGGAGGTGCAGAACGACCTCTTCGACCTGGGCGCCGACCTCGGCAACCCGGTCGACCCAGGCGCCGACCCCGGCGCGGCCCTGCGGATCACCCCGGAGTACGTCGAACGCCTCGAGGCGCACTGCGACGCCTTCAACGAGCGGATCGAGCCGCTGCGCTCCTTCGTGCTCCCCGGCGGGACACCCGGCGCCGCCCTGCTGCACACGGCCCGCACGGTGACCCGGCGGGCCGAACGCACCGCGTGGGCGGCCTGGGAGGAGCACGCGGACACGATGAACGCGGACACGATCAAGTACCTCAACCGGCTGTCGGACCTGCTGTTCATCCTGGCCCGGGTGGCCAATGCCGAGCGGGGAGACGTGCTGTGGCAGCCGGGCGGCGGGCGGGCCGACCAGGCGGGACGCTCCTAGCGCATCCGTCGGGGTCGGCCGGTCGACGGAAGCCTCAGAGCGGTGCGTGCCGGCGGCCCGGCGGGGCCGCCTCCAGCCACACCAGGAAGCCGGTCAGTGCGTCCTCGGCCATCGCCAGCTCGACCGTCCGGCCGGCCTGCTCACACTCGACCACCACGTGGCCGGCGTAGAGCCCGAGCGCCTCGTTGGCTGCCGGGTCGCGGCGGGCCTGCACGATCAGGTCGTTCCGGGAGAACGACCGACGGGGCCGCAAAGCGTAGGAGAAGACCGGAAACCACTCCACGGTGTCTCCGGCGTACCGGGCGACGCCGAGTGACCAGCCCTTGCCGTTGGCCTGCTTGTGCAACCTGAGGCTGGAGTCGAAAGTGCCGCCGCCGCGTTGCAGCAGGCGGCGGCGAAATGCCAGCCCGGCGAGACACAGGACGACGAGCACGAGGATCAGCCCGGCGAACTCGAGGATGATCTCGAGCATCATCTGCGCCCGCCGGGACAGTGGCGCCTTCGGGCAGGACGGCAGGCTGAAGGACGGCGGGCGGGCTCACGGGAGGGCGTGCGCGGCGCGGCCGCATGACCTGTCGCTGCTGCCACACCCACCCCCCGCCCAGCCGTCAGGAAGCCATCTCGACAGCGCGTACGCGGGCCTCGGCGCGGCGTACGTGTTCGAGAGCTTCCTGGTCGTTCTCGCCGGCCGATCGGGCCCGCTCGAGTTCCTGCCGCGCCGCCTCGAGATCGATCTCGTGGGACATCTCGGCGTATTCGGCAAGAATCGACACCCGGTCGTTCGCGACCGAGAGGAATCCGCCCTGGACCGCGGCGACGTAGATCTCCGACTCAGGCGTGCGTACCTCGACCACGCCGTCGACCAGGAGACCCAGGACCGGCGCGTGCCCGGGCAGGATCCCGATGTCACCTTCGGACGTACGGGCGATGACAGTCGTCGCCTCGCCCGACCAGACCGTGCGGTCCGGTGCGACCAGCTCGACGTGCAGGGGCTCTGCCACCGTGAATCCTCCTGGCCTGAATTCGGTCTCGCCTGAATTCGTTCTGGGGAGAATACCCGCTCCCGGGCATTCCACTTCCGGCTACCCCGCACCACCGAACCACTGCCCGACAAGAGCCGAGCATGTGCCGGATCGGTGCAGGTTCTGCCGACAGGGCCTCCCGGGCGGCCTGCGCCCGGGAGGCCCCGATCGTCACATCTGTACCGCGTACCGCGAGCCGGTCAGAGGCCCTTCTGGATCTCCGCCCACTTGCGCTCCACGTCGTCCAGCCCACCGACGGAGTAGAACGCCTGCTCACCCACGTGGTCGTACTCGCCGTCGCAGACCTTCTTGAAGGCCTCGATGGTCTCCTCCAGCGGGACGAACGATCCCTCGATGCCGGTGAACTGCGTGGCCGCGAAGGTGTTCTGGGACAGGAACCGCTGCAGCTTGCGCGCCCGGGCCACGGTGATCTTGTCTTCTTCGGGAAGCTCGTCGATACCGAGGATGGCGATGATGTCCTGAAGCTCGCGGTTGCGCTGCAGGATCTGCTTGACCCGGATGGCCGTGTCGTAGTGCTCCTGAGAGATGTAGCGCGGGTCCAGGATGCGCGACGTTGAGCTCAGCGGGTCGATGGCCGGGTAGATCGCCTGAGCGGCGAGGTCCCGGGAGAGCTCGGTGGTGGCGTCGAAGTGCGTGAACGCCGTCGCCGGAGCCGGGTCGGTGTAGTCGTCCGCCGGCACGTAGACCGCCTGCATCGAGGTGATCGAGTGCCCACGGGTGGAGGTGATCCGCTCCTGCAGCAGGCCCATCTCGTCGGCCAGCGTGGGCTGGTAACCCACCGCCGACGGCATCCGGCCGAGCAGGGTCGACACCTCCGCACCCGCCTGGGTGAAGCGGAAGATGTTGTCGATGAACAGCAGCACGTCCTGACGCTGCACGTCGCGGAAGTACTCCGCCATCGTCAGACCGGCCAGCGCGACCCGGAGCCGGGTGCCCGGCGGCTCGTCCATCTGGCCGTACACGAGCGCGGTGTCCTTGATGACGCCGCTCTCGTCGAACTCGAGGATGAGGTCGTTGCCCTCACGGGTGCGCTCGCCGACGCCCGCGAAGACGGAGGTGCCACCGAAGTTGCGGGCGACCCGGATGATCATCTCCTGGATGAGCACCGTCTTGCCCACACCCGCGCCACCGAACAGACCGATCTTTCCGCCCTGGACGTACGGCGTGAGCAGGTCGATCACCTTGATGCCGGTGACCAGCATCTCGGTCTTGCCCTCGAGCTGGTCGAACGGCGGGGCCTGCCGGTGGATCGGCCAGCGCTCGGTGATCTCGAGCGTCTCGCCCTCCTCGGCGTTCAGGCACTCACCGGCGACGTTCCAGACGTGTCCCTTGGCCACGTCGCCGACCGGCACCGTGATCGGGCCACCGGTGTCGCGCACGTCCTGGCCGCGCACCAGACCGTCGGTCGGCTGCAGCGAGATCGCCCGGACGATGTTCTCACCCAGGTGCTGCTGCACCTCGAACGTCAGGGTCTGGCGCTGGTCGCCGAGGGTGATCTCGGTCTTCAGCGCGTTGTAGATGTCGGGGATCGAGCCGGCGGGGAACTCGACGTCGACGACCGTGCCGATCACGCGTGCGACACGGCCGACGCCGGCAGCCGACTTCTCGGCGGTGTTCTCGCCAATCGTGGCAGTCATCTCTCTCACTCACTCCCAGCGCTTGACTCGGCGAGCGCGCTAGCGCCACCGACGATCTCGCTGATTTCTTGGGTGATCTCGGCCTGGCGGGCCTGGTTTGCTTCGCGGGTGAGCGTACGGATCAGCTCCTCCGCGTTGTCGGTGGCCGACTTCATCGCACGCTGGCGGGCCGCGAGCTCACTGGCCGCCGCCTGCAGCATGCAGTGGTAGATGCGGTTGTCGACGTAGCGCGGCAGCAACGCATCCAGCACCTCGGCGGCCGAGGGCTCGAACTCGTACAGCGGCAGCACATCCTCCTGCGCCGGGGGCTCCTCGCCCTCGACGACCTCCAGCGGCATCAGCCGGATGACCTCGGGCCGCTGCGTCATCATGCTGACGAACTGGGTGTAGACGATGTGGATCTCGTCCACGCCGCCCTCGTCGGAGCCGGCCAGGAACGCCTGGGTCAGCTCCTGGCCGACCGTGCGGGCGTCGTCGTAGCTCGGCCCGTCGGAGAAGCCCGTCCACTGCCCGGCGATCTCGCGGTTGCGGAAGCGGTAGAAGGCCACCGCCTTGCGACCACAGAGGTACGGAACGACTTCCTTGCCCTCGCCGCGCAGCAGCTCGGCGAGCCGCTCGCCCTCCCGCAGCACGCTGGAGGAGTACGCCCCGGCCAGGCCGCGGTCGCTGGAGATGACCAGCATGGCCGCCCGGCGCGGGTTCTCCCGCTCGGTGGTGATCGGGTGGTCGACGTGGGAGTACGTCGCCAGCGCGGAGACCGCGCGGGTGAGCTCCCGGGCGTACGGCGTGGCCGCCCGCGAGCGCTCCTGCGCACGGCGGATGCGGGACGCGGCGACCAGCTCCATCGCCCGGGTGCTCTTCTTGATCGTCGTCACCGCGCGGATGCGCTGACGATAGATGCGGATCTTGCCTGCCATGGCTCAGCCCCGCTTCTGCCGGACGATCTTCTCCTGCTCGACGCTCTCCTCGTCCAGCGCCTCCACCTCTTCCCGGCCCGGCTTGAGCAGCTGGCCGTCGGAGGTCTCGAAGGTCTGCTTGAAGTCGGTGACCGCCTCTTCCAGCGCGTTCACCGTGTCGTCGGTGAAGTTGAGCGTCTCGCGGATGGCGTTCAGGATGCCGGGCCGGTCCCGGCGCAGGAAGTCGAGGAACTCGCTCTCGAACCGGCGCACGTCCTCGACCGGAACGTCGTCGAGCTTCCCGGTGGTGCCTAGCCAGATCGAGACCACCTGCTCCTCGACCGGGTACGGCGAGGACTGCGGCTGCTTGAGCAGCTCGGTCAGCCGCTGGCCGCGCTCGAGCTGGCGACGGGAGGCGGCGTCGAGGTCGGAGGCGAACATCGCGAACGCCTGCATCTCGCGGTACTGCGCGAGGTCCAGCTTGAGCTGGCCCGCGACCGCCTTCATCGCCTTGGTCTGCGCGGACGTACCGACCCGGGACACCGACTGGCCGACGTCGACCGCCGGGCGCTGGTTGGCGTTGAACAGGTCGGACTGGAAGAAGATCTGTCCGTCGGTGATCGAGATGACGTTGGTCGGGATGTACGCCGAGATGTCGTTGGCCTTGGTCTCGATCACCGGGAAGCCGGTCATCGAGCCGGCACCGAGCTCGGCGGACAGCTTCGCGCAACGCTCCAGCAGCCGGCTGTGGAGGTAGAACACGTCACCGGGGTAGGCCTCGCGGCCCGGCGGGCGGCGCAGCAGCAGCGACATCGCGCGGTAGGCCTCGGCCTGCTTGGACAGGTCGTCGAACACGATCAGGACGTGCTTGCCGCCGTACATCCAGTGCTGGCCGATGGCCGAGCCGGTGTAGGGGGCGATGTACTTGAAGCCCGCGGGCTCGGAGGCGGGAGCCGCGACGATGGTGGTGTACTCCATGGCGCCGGCGTCCTCGAGCGTGCGCTTGACCTCCGCGATCGTGGTGCCCTTCTGGCCGACCGCGACGTAGATGCAGCGGACCTGCTTGGTCGGGTCGCCGCTCTGCCAGTTGGCCCTCTGGTTGATGATCGTGTCTACCGCGACCGTTGTCTTGCCGGTCTTGCGGTCACCGATCAGCAGCTCGCGCTGACCGCGACCGATCGGGATCATCGCGTCGATCGCCTTGATGCCGGTCTGCAGCGGCTCCTTCACCGGCTGGCGCGCCATCACGCCCGGAGCCTGCAGCTCCAGCGCGCGGTTGCCCTCCAGGCCGGTGATCTCGCCCAGGCCGTCGATCGGCTTGCCGAGCGCGTCGACCACGCGGCCGAGGTAGCCCTCGCCGACCGGCACCGACAGCACCTGGCCGGTACGGCGGACCGTCTGGCCCTCCTCGATCCCGGTGAACTCACCGAGGACGACCGCACCGATTTCGCGGACGTCGAGGTTCAACGCCATTCCGAGCGTGCCGTCCTCGAACTCCAGCAGCTCGTTGGCCATCGCGGACGGCAGGCCCTCGATGTGCGCGATGCCGTCACCGGCGTCGACGACCGTGCCGACCTCTTCGGCGGCCAGCTCGGCGGGCTGGTAGCTCGAGACGAAACGCTCCAACGCTTCCCGGATCTCCTCCGGGCGGATCGTCAGCTCCGACATCTTCGTGGTCCCTGCTCTCTCGGCAATCTCAGGTGTGTGCGGGGCGGTCAGCCGGCCAACCGGCGCCGCGCGTCATCCAGCCGACTGGCGATCGTGCCGTCGATGACCTCGGCGCCCAGCTCGACGCGCAAGCCGCCGAGAACCCCGGGGTCTACCAGGATGTTGAGGTGTACGTCGTGGCCGTACTGGCGACGCAGCGCGCCTGCCAGCCGATCCTGGTCGGCGGCGCTCAGCGGCGTCGCCGTACGGACGGTGGCCACCAGCCGCTCCCGCCACCCGGCGGCGAGTTTGGCGTAGGCGTCGAGCGCCTCGGTGAGCGAGCGCCCCCGCGGGGCCACCACCGCCTGCTCCACCAAGGGTACGGCCCCCTCGGGTGCCTTCCCCGCGAGCAGCTCCCGGACCAGGGTGGCCCGGTTCTCCGCCGGGATCCTCGGGTCGGTCAGCGCCAGCTGGAGGCCTTCCTCCCGCTCCAGGAGCCGGGCGAAGCGGAACAGGGCGTCCTCGAGGTCGTCGAGGCGTCCCTCCTCCTCCGAAGCCCGCACCAGCACCAGCGCACCGACCTCTTCCAAGGCGTCGATGAGCTGGCGCGTCCGCGGCCAGGAAAGGCGGACCGCGGCGGTCACGAGGTCCAGCGCCTGGGCGCCGATCCGTGCTCCCAGCAGGTTGCCGGCGAGCGCGGCCCGGTCGTCCGGGGTCCGGGTGGAGTCGGTGAGGGCCCGCCGCAACACCGGTTGGGCGTCCAGCAGCCGGACGACGGAGAACAGCTGCTGCCCGGCCTCGACGAGCTCCGCGGGCGTGCCGGTGACGCCCCGCACCCGCTGCCGCAGGGTCGCCACCGCCTCCCGCGAGGTGCCGTGGAAGTCCGTCATCGTGCCTCTCCGACAGGCTGCTGCTCCAGCTCGGCGATGAAGCGTTCGACGATGCGCCGCTGGCGGTCCTCGTCCTCGAGCGCCTCACCGACGATCCGGCTGGCGAGCTGGGTGGACAGGTCACCGATCTCGCTGCGCAGCTGCAGCAGCGCCTGCTGCCGCTCCGCCTCGAGCTGGGTGTGCGCCTGCGCGACGATCCGCTGGGCCTCGGCCTGGGCCTGCTCCCGCATCTCCGCCACGATCGCGGCGCCCTGCTCCTTGGCTTCCTCGCGAATGCGGGACGCCTCGTGCCGAGCCTCCGCCAGCTGCTGCTGGTACCGCTCGAGGGCAGCCTTGGCCTCGGCCTGCGTCTCCTCGGCCCGCTTGAGCCCACCCTCGATGGCCTCGGCGCGCTCGGCGAACGCCTTCTCGAACCTCGGCGCGACCCACGTACGGACGACGTAGAACAGGATGCCGAAGACGATCAGGCTCAGGATGATCTCGATCGGGTGCGGAATGAGCGGGTTTACCGTCTCCTCCGCGGCGAGGATCGATGTCATGGCTAGTGCCCCTTAGTGTGCGGTCAGCCCTGGAACACGAAGGCGAGTGCGATACCGATGATCGCGAGCGCCTCGGCCAGACCGAACCCCAGAATCGCGATCGTCTGCAGGCGCGCCTGCGCCTCGGGCTGGCGGGCGACACCGTTGATGTACGCCGCGAAGATCAGGCCGATGCCTACGCCGGGGCCGATGGCCGACAGGCCGTAGCCGATGATGGCGAGCGAGCCTCTCATGGGCCAGTCCTTTCCTTGGTTACTTCGGTCGTTCGTTGCGGATGGAACTCGGATTGAGCTGTGGAGCAGATCAGTGCTCTTCGGCGAGGGCGCCGGAGATGTAGTTGGCCGTCAGGAGCGTGAAGATGTAGGCCTGCAGCACCTGGACCAGGAGCTCGAGGAAGAAGAGCACGATGTCCAGGAGCAGCGACACCACGCCGACGGGCTTGAAGAACAACACGTCGGAGTGGAGCAGGAGGTACTCGCCGCCGACCGCGAACAGGATCAGCACGAGGTGGCCGGCGAACATGTTGGCGAAGAGCCGCAGCGACAGCGTGATCGGCCGGACGAGGATGTTGGAGATGAACTCCAGCGGGACCAGCAGGAACAACATGACCGGTGCGACCCCGGCGGGCACCGTCTGGTGCTTCAGGTAGCCGACGAAGCCCTTCTTCTTGATTCCCACCGCGTTGTAGACGACCCAGCTGACCAGCGCCAGCGGGTAGACGAAGCCGATGTGGGAGAAGGTCGGGAACTGCAGGAACGGGAAGATCCCGAACAGGTTGTTGACCAGGATGAAGAAGAACAGGGTCACGAGGTACGGGACGAACCTCATGAAGTCGTGCGAACCGATCACGTCGCGCGCGATCGAGTTGCGGACGAAGCCGTAGGCCATCTCGCCGCTGTACTGCAGCCGGTCCGGCACCATGGCCGCGCGGCGTGCCGACATGACGAAGAAGACACCCACGACCACCGCGGCCAGCACCAGCAACGTCATCGGCTTGGTGACGCCGGCGACATAGGGCGGCAGGTCGAAGACGCTCGGCCCTGGTGGCGTGAAGCCCCCGTCCGCAGCGAGGATCATCGCGCTCACACGCTCTCCTCTCGTACTGGTCGAGTGATGGTGGCGGGGGTCACTGGTCGTCCTTGGGCTCGTGGTGGCCGTACCGCTTGAAGACGAGGTACAGCGCGAGCGCAAAGCCGAGCAGAATTCCCACGGGCACCAGGAAGGACGTTCGGAAGTAGTGGTCGCCGAGCCAGCCGAGTCCGCCGTAGAGTCCCACTCCGGCCACGAGATAGCCGAAGGCACTCCAGGGATCCTGCCCGCGGTGCGGGGGCGGCTCGTTCTGCCTCATCGCGCACCGAACGGTAGCAGTCGGGGCGGCTGTTGGCCCCGGCGGGGTAAAGGGACGGTAATGACGCGCGGCACGTGGCCGGGGCCCACCGGCGCGCCCTCCCGGCGGTCACGACGCACCGCCGGAGGTGCCGGTACCGCTGGTGCTGGAGGCGCTGGTGCTGGAGGCGCTGGTGCTGGAGGCGCTGGGCCGGTCGTCGAAGTCGTAGATCGGCTGCCGCATGCGGACGAACGCCCGCAACTCACCCGCCAGCCAGGTGGCCACGCAGGCCAGCACGGCGAGCGCGGTGGCGGTGCGGTTGAGCACGTCGTCGATCCCGTCGACCGTGCCGAGAATGGCCAGCAGTCCGCCGAAGATCACCACGCGGACGAAGTAGCTGCCCACCGCGACCAGGAGGACCACCTCGGGATACATCGTGCGTACCGCCCGCATCGCGAGGAGTCCGACGCCGGAGAAGACCAGGACCACGGCCGCGCCGACGAAGGCACCGACCAGCCCGCGACTTCCGGCGACCACCGTGCTCACCGCGACGGTGAGCACCGCGACCACCAGGGTCGGGAGCAGCGCACCGCGCAGCAGGGGGGTCACTCTGTCGGTCGTCACGACGGCGGCCGTCCTCGGGAGAAGTCCATCAAGGTTTGTGAAACTTAGCACAAGGTCCGGGCAAAACTCGAATTCTCGCCCACCGACCGTGGGTCGCACCCCGGCCGGATCCGGCCCTCGGGGCCCTTCGCCGGGGGTCCCCGCCGGGACTCACCCGGCTCGCAGCGGATGTGGCAGCTTACGACGCCGGGGCAGGACGGCCGTACACAGGATGGCCACCACGACCACCACACCCACCACGGCGGCGGTGACCCAGCTGGTCCACAACCCGACCGCGACCATTCCGAACGACATCACGCCGGCCCACAGGTACATCACCAGCACCGCGCCCGGGTGGGAGTGCCCGAGCTCCAGGTGCAGCCGGTGGTGCAGGTGCTTCTTGTCCGCGTCGAAGGGTGACCGTCCCGCGCGGGTACGCCGGATCACCGCCAGCAGCAGGTCGATGAACGGTAGCGCCATCACCGCGATCGGCAGGACCAACGGCAGCAGCGCCGGCAGCAGGCTCTGCCGTACGTTCGTGGCCGCGGTGACGCTCGGGTCCAGCCAGCCGGTCAGGCTGATCGTCGAGGCGGCCAGCATCAGGCCCAGCAGGTAGGCGCCGGAGTCGCCGAGGAACACCCGCGCCGGGAAGAAGTTGTGCGGCAGGAAGCCCAGGCACGCACCGGCCACCACCACGGTGACCAGCGTCGCCGTGGTCGCGCGGTTGAGGGACAGCCCCACCGTCAGGCCGTAGGAGTACGTGAAGAACGCGGCGGCGCCGACGCACACCACCCCCGCGGCCAGGCCGTCCAGCCCGTCCACGAAGTTGACGGCGTTCGCCATCGCCACGATCACCACCGCGGACACGATCGCGCTCTGCGCCGGGGACAGCGACAACGTGGTGCCGTCGGGCAGCGGCAGCCAGTTCAGCTGGATGCCGGACACCACCAGAATCCCCGCGGCGACGACCTGGCCGGCGAGTTTGGTGATCGGGTCCAGGTCGACCACGTCGTCGACCGCGCCGACCACGGCGATCACGAACCCGGCGAGCAGGAGGGCCCAGACGTCCCCGCGCAACTCGGGCAACAGGCCCAGGAACGGCAGATGGGTGGAGACCACGAACGCCGCCAGCACCCCGCCGAGCACCGCGAGCCCGCCCAGCCGCGGGATCGGGACCGAGTTGATGTCGCGGTCCCGGATCTCCCGGACGGCCCCGATCCGCGCCGCGAACCGCCGGGCGAGCCCACCGAGGAGGTAGGTCGTACCGGCGGCGACGAGAAGGACCAGCAGGTATTCGCGCACGCGGCCGCCCTACGAGCCGGCCAGTGCGGTGACCGACACCCCGACGGCCTCGGCGATGATCGCGCCGACGTGTTCGTACACCTCCACCGACTGCCCGATGGGGTCGGGGATGTCGTCGTCGTCCAGCCGCGCGGGCCGCACGGTGCCCCGCGCCCGGGCGGCGGCCGCGACCAGCGCCCGCGCCCGCTCGACCGGCTCGGCGGGCAGCTCCGGCGGCGCGGCCACCGTGGTCCGGTCCGCTGCGTGGTCGGTCAGGGCGGCGGCGAGCCGGGCGAACTCGGTGATCGTGAACGTACGCCGCAACGCGCCCGGATCCAGCGTCACGACGTCGCTGCGGTGGGCGCGGGTGGCGGCCAGCACCAGGTCGGCACCGCCCACGTGGGACTCGGTGAGCTCGGCGGAGACGAACCCGGTGGGGTCGGCGGCGTAGGCCTTGACCTGGGCCGCCGCCTCTGTGGTCATCTGCCGGCCGTCCATCGTGCCGGTCCCCGCGCTGTACACGGTGAAGCGGTCCGCGTCCGGTCCCAGCCTGGCCGCGAGGGCGGCCCTGGTCATGCGTTCGGCCATCGGCGACCGGCACATGTTGCCGGTGCAGACGTAGAGGATCGCGAACGTGTCGCTCATCGGGCGAGGTCCTCGATCTCGGGGACCACCGCGCGCAGCCGGGCCAGGGAGATCGCTCCGGCCCGCAGGATGCGCGGCGTGCCGCCGGTCAGGTCGACGATGGTGGACGCCACCGAGCCCGGGGTCGGGCCGCCGTCGAGGTAGACCGACACGTCGTCACCGAGCTGCTCCTCGGCGTCGTCACAGGTGGTCGCGGCGGGAACCCCGGACTTGTTGGCGCTGCTCACCGCGAGAGGCCCGGTCTTCTCCAGCAACGCCAGCGAGATCTCCTCGTCGGGCATGCGGACCGCGACCGTCTCGCCGGTCTCGCCGATGTTCCACACCAGGCTGGGCTGCTGGCGGCAGATGATGGTGAGGGCGCCCGGCCAGAACTGCTTGACCAGCGCCCGGCCGGCGTCGGGGATGTCGGTGGCGATGCCGTCGAGGGTGGCGACCGAGCCAACCAGCACCGGCGGCGGCATCGAGTGGCCGCGGCCCTTGGCGGCCAGCAGGGCGTCGACCGCCGCCGGCACGAACGCGTCGGCGGCGATGCCGTAGACGGTGTCGGTGGGCAGCACCACGAGGTCGCCGGCCGCGATCGCGGAGGCGGCGATTTCCAACCCGATCGTGCGTTCGTCCCGATCCGCGCAGGAATAGCGTTCGCTCACAGTCGCTCATCGTGCCATGCCGAGGTGAGAACCGACCGGGCAGCCGCCGGGGCGTCGGGACACCGCCGGTCACCTTCAGCGAGCGACCCGCCACGCGGTGACGAATCGGTGCCGCCCGGCCAGGTCCAGGTGGTCGCGTACGCGGTCCCATCGGCCCGTCCCGGCGAACACCGCGGGCGCGGTCTCCCCCTGCACGTCGGCGTGTTCGACGACGGCCACCCCGCCGGGCCGCAGCAGCCGCGCGGCCGTCCGCTCGACCATCCGGATGGCGTCCAGGCCGTCCGGCCCGGACCACAGCGCCAGCGCCGGATCGTGGTCGCGCACCTCGCGCTCGACCGACTCGTAGGCCTCCAGCGGGATGTACGGCGGGTTGGCGATCACCAGGTCGACCGTGCCGTCGAGGTCGGGGAACGCCGTCGCCGCGTCGCCGCGGACCAGCGTGACGTCGGTGCCGGCGAGGTTGCGCTCGGCCCAGGCGTGCGCGTCCGGGTCCAGCTCGACGGCGTACACGCGCGCACCGGGCACCTCCCCCGCGATCGACCCGGCGATCGCGCCGGACCCCGTGCACAGGTCGACCACCAGCGGTGCTTCGCCGAGGCCACGAGCGAGGCCGGCCAGGGCGCCGATCGCCCAGTCGACCACCACCTCGGTCTCCGGCCGCGGCACGAAGACGCCCGGCCCGACCAGGAGCTCCAGGTGGCGGAACGGCGCGGTGCCGGTGAGGTGCTGCAGGGGTTCGCGGCCCGCGCGGCGGGCGACGAGCTCGGCGTACCGGCGTTCCTGGTCCGGGCCGAGCTCGATCGAGGACCACGCCAGCCGCGACCTCGGCACCCCCAGCAGATGGGCGAGCAGCGCCTCCGCGTCGTGCCGCGGCGAGGCGACCCCGGCCTCGGCGAGGCGGCGGGCCGCGGGTTCCAGAACCTTCCGGACGGGAGTCATCGGCGTTCGGTCAACGGATCGTCGGCTGGCGCGGGCTCAGCCGGCCTGGCTCTCCAGCGCGCCGAGGCGCTCGCGCTGGTCGGCTTCGAGCAGCGCCGCGATCACCCCGTCGAGTTCGCCGTCGAGCACGTGGTCGAGGTTGTAGGCGGTGTAGCCGACCCGGTGGTCGGTGATGCGGTTCTGGGGGAAGTTGTACGTACGGACCCGCTCGGACCGGTCGACGGTGCGCACCTGGCTGCGGCGGGCCGCGGCGGCCTCCTGGTCGGCGGCCTCCTGGGCCACGGCCAGCAGCCGGGACCGCAGGATGCGCAGGGCCTGCTCCTTGTTCTGCAGCTGGCTCTTCTCGTTCTGGCAGGAGACCACGATCCCGGTGGGCACGTGGGTGATGCGTACGGCGGAGTCGGTGGTGTTGACGCTCTGCCCGCCGGGTCCGGACGAACGGAACACGTCGACGCGCAGGTCCTTGTCCTCGATCTCCACGTCGACGTCCTCGGCCTCGGGCAGCACCAGGACCCCCGCGGCGGAGGTGTGGATGCGCCCCTGCGACTCTGTGACGGGCACCCGTTGCACGCGATGGACGCCACCCTCGAACTTCAGCCGGGCGTACGGCGTCTCCCCCGGCTCGGCGCCGTTGCGTCCCTTCACTGCGAGGGTGAGGTTCTTGACGCCGCCGAGGTCGGACTCGGCCACGTCGAGCGTCTCGGTCTTCCAGCCGTGGCGTTCGGCGTAGCGGAGGTACATCCGCACCAGGTCGCCGGCGAACAGCGCGGACTCCGCGCCGCCTTCACCGGCCTTGATCTCCAGCAGGACGTTCTTGTCCTCGTGCGGGTCCCGGGGCAGCAACAGCAGCCGCAGGCGCTCGGCCGCCGCCTCCTCCTCACCGGCCAGGCGGTCGGCCTCCTCGGCGAAGCCGGGGTCCTCCGCCGCGAGCTCCCGGGCGGCCGCCGCGTCCTCCACGAGGTCCCGCCAGGCGGTGTGCGCGGCCACGACCCGGCCCAGCTCGGCGTACCGCCGGCCGACCTTGCGCGCGCTCGCCTGGTCGGCGTGGATCGCGGGGTCGGCGAGGCGGCGCTCGAGGTCGGCGTGCTCGGCGAGCAGCGACTCGACGGATTCGAACACGGAGGCCTCCTCAGTGGCGGTACGGGCGGTACGGGCGGTACGGGCGGTACGGGCGGTACGGGCGGAGCGGCAGGTGTGCGGGCAGACGAATCAAGGCGGCGGCGTACGGTGCGGCAGGCCGCGCGGACGCAAACAGCGCCGGCCACGCGGACCCGGAAAGGTCCGCCGGCCGGCGCTGAACGCTCGCTACTTGCTCTTCTTGCCCTGGGCCTGCGCGTAACGCTTCTCGAACCGGGCCACCCGGCCACCGGTGTCGAGCAGCTTCTGCTTGCCGGTGTAGAAGGGGTGGCAGTTGGAGCACACGTCGGTGTGGATGCTGCCGGAGGTCGACGTGCTGCGCGTGGTGAACTCGTTGCCACACGTGCAGGTCACGGACGTCTCGCGGTACTGGGGGTGGATGTCAGGCTTCACGGCTTTCCTCCGCTCTCGGGGCGCCGGGTCGTCACACCTTGGGGCGGGACGTGAACCGGGGCCAGCGAATCAGTGTGCCATCTGGGCGCCACGACTGCTCAACCGGCCCGGCCCCGTCCGCATTCCCGAGGGAGCTGCGGGCGGAGCCGGGGTCGAACTTCGGTCCGAGGCTCGCGGGCCCGGTCGGATCAGTCGTCGTCGCGGCGGTCGCGGGACGAGGACGGCGCCGTCGGCATCGTCTTGTTGATCTGCATCAGGAACTCGACGTTGCTCCGGGTCTGCCGCAGCTTCTCCAGGACGAGTTCGAGTGCCTGCTGCCCGTCGAGCCCGGACAGGACCCTGCGGAGCTTCCAGACGATGCCGAGCTCCTCCTTGCCCATGAGGAGCTCCTCGCGCCGGGTGCCGGACGCCACCACGTCGATCGCCGGGAAGATGCGCTTCTCGGAGAACTCCCGCCGCAGCCGCAGCTCCATGTTGCCGGTGCCCTTGAACTCCTCGAAGATCACTTCGTCCATCTTCGAGCCGGTCTCGATCAGGGCGGTCGCCAGGATCGTCAGCGAGCCGCCGTTCTCGATGTTGCGGGCCGCGCCGAAGAACCGCTTGGGCGGGTACAGCGCGCTGGAGTCCACACCACCGGACAGGATCCGCCCGCTGGCCGGGGCCGCGATGTTGTACGCCCGGCCCAGGCGGGTGATCGAGTCCAGCAGGACCACCACGTCGTGGCCGAGCTCGACCAGGCGCTTGGCCCGCTCGATCGCGAGCTCGGCGACCGTGGTGTGGTCGTCGGCCGGGCGGTCGAAGGTCGAGGCGATGACCTCACCCTTGACCGTCCGCTGCATGTCGGTGACTTCCTCGGGGCGCTCGTCGACGAGCACGACCATGAGGTGGGCCTCGGGGTTGTTCTGCGTGATCGCGTTGGCGATCGCCTGCAGGATCAGCGTCTTTCCGGCCTTCGGCGGAGAGACGATCAGACCGCGCTGCCCCTTGCCGATCGGCGTGACCAGATCCATGATCCGCGTCGTGGGGTTGTTGGCGTCGACCTCGAGCCGCAACCGCTCCTGCGGGTACAGCGGCGTGAGCTTGTTGAACTCCGCCCGCTGCTTGGACAGCTCCGGGTCCGCGCCGTTCACGGTGTCCACCCGGATCAGCGGGTTGAACTTCTCCCGCCGCTCGCCCTCGCGGGGCTGGCGGATGGCGCCGATGATGGCGTCGCCCTTGCGCAGGCCGAACTTCTTGACCATGGCCAGGGAGACGTAGACGTCGTTCGGGCCGGGCAGGAAGCCGCTGGTGCGGACGAACGCGTAGTTGTCGAGAACGTCCAGTATTCCCGCCACCGGGATGAGTACGTCGTCCTCGGACAGCTGCGGCTCCGAGTCGAAGCGGTCCCGGCCGCCACGGCGGCCACCGTCACGGTCGCGGCCACCGCTGTCGCGGCCACCGCCGCCACCGTCGCGGTCGCGGAACCGGTCGCGGGAGCGACGCCTGCGACGCCGGCCGCCGCCGTCCTCGTCGTCATCGTTGCTGCTGCTGTTGCGGTTGCCCCGGCCGCCGTCGCGGTTGGGGTCGCGGCTGTCTCGGTCCCGGTTGTCCCGGTTGCCGTCGCGGCCGTCACGGTCCCGGTTGTCGCGGGACTCGCGGCTGTCGCGGTTGCCACGACCGCCTTCCCGGTCGCCCTCGCGGTTGTCGCGGGACTCGCGGTTGTCCCGGTTGGAGTCACGGTTGGAGTCACGGCCGTCGCGGCCGGTCTCCTGACCGGCGTCGCGGCCGGACTCGCGTCCGCCGTCGCGCCGGTTGTCCCGGCCGCCGTCGCGGTCGGTCTCCCGCTCGTCGCGTACCCGCTCGGAGGTCGCGTCCGTGGCCTGCTCCTCGCTCGCCGCCACCTGGGTGCGGGCCCGGCGCCGCTGACCGTTGCCGTTGGCGGTGGGGTCGGTCTGGGACTCGGTCCCGGCCGCGGTGGCGTCACCGGCCGGCGCGTCCCCGCCGGCGATGTCGATCTGGGTCTGCTCACCGCGCCCTCGGGCGCGGGCCGCTCTCTTCGCCGCGGGACGCGCGGCGGACTCGTCCGAAACGGCAGGTGTCGGAGTGCCGCCGGCCTGCGCCGCCTTGATGGCGTCGATCAGCTGCGACTTCCGCATCCGCGCGGTCCCGGTGATACCGAGGCCCTGCGCGACCTGCTGCAGTTCGGCGAGCACCATCCCCGACAGGCCACTCGCGCGACGCCGCGTCCGGGTCGATCCGTCCTCCTGGGACGGCTGACCGGAGACAACGGAGTCGGGAGCCTGCGAGGTGGTGAGATCAGTGGTATCGGTCACGTGAGGTCCTTCCCACGCGTGATGTCGGCCGTGGTGATCGCGTGCCAACCTGTCGATTGCCGGCGAATGCCGGGTCCTCCCTGGTGGAGTTCGCGCGCTGTGCGCACGAGGTGGATCTTCTCGACGAGTCCGGGTCCGCCGGCTGTGCCTTTGTCCGCACAAACAGTGCACAAAACCACAGAGGGGACGCCACAGAAACTGTTGACAGCGAAGAAACGCTTCCCGGATTCGTGGCGAGATGGCGCCAAGCCGAAACATGGGCTCGGGCTCGTCACGGAGCCTAACAGAATCTCTGGGTTCTGGCTGCTCCCCCCTGTGAACATCCCTCCCGGCGTTCTCATTCCCCCGTCTGCGCCGAGGTCACCCGCGCGCCCGCCCGGTCCACCGGGAGCACGTGCACGGCCCAGCCGCCGGGCGCGGCGGCGCGCACCTCGTCCTCCCCGCCGGGCCGGGTGAAGGCGAGCACCGTCGGCCCGGCGCCGGAGATCACCGCCGGATGGCCGCGTTCTCGCAGGTCAGCGACCAGTTGGGCGGACTCGGGCATGGCCGGGGCCCGGTAGTTCTGGTGCAACCGATCCTCGGTCGCGGTCAGCAGCAGGGCCAGGTCGACCTCACCGCCGGGCGATCCCCCAGGGGCGTCCGCGGCGTCGCCCGCGTCCGGGGAGCGGCCGGCCGCACCCGGGGTTCCGGTGAGCGCGGCCACGAGGAGCGCGGCCCGGCCGGCGTTGGCGGCGGCGTCCGCGTGCGGGACGACGTCGGGCAACAGGCCGCGTGCGGTCCTGGTCGACAGCTCGGTGCGGGGTACGAACACCACTGGCTGCACACGCGCGGGATCGAGGCGTACTGCCCGTCCGGCCGCCTGGCCGACCGAGCCGAGACCTCTCCGTATGTTCGAATCCGTCATCCACGCGATCGTCAAGCCGCCACGCAGGCAGGCGGCGACATTATCTGGGTGACCTTCGAGTTCGGTCGCCAGCGCCAGCGCCTCGGCGTCGTCCATCGCGGAGTTGCCGGACTCGGCCAGCGCCCGGCCGGCCAGCACGCCCGCCACGATCGCTGCCGCCGAGGACCCGAGCCCCCGTCCGTGCGGAACGTGGTTGGTGCACGACAGGGTGAGTCCGGGCGGTTGGCCGCCGAGCCGGTCGAGGGTCGCCCGCAGGGCTCGTACGACCAGATGGGTCTCGTCGGTGGGAACCTCTCCAGCACCCTCGCCGCGGACGGTGACCGCGAGCCCACCGGGTGCCACCCCGACCTCCACCTCGTCGTACAGGCCGAGCGCGAGACCCAGCGCGTCGAAGCCCGGACCGAGGTTGGCGCTGGTCGCGGGCACCCGGACGCGGACCCGCCCGGGCACGAACGTCGGCGCGCTCATCTGCGCCTCTCCTCCCATCGGACCGCCCGCCCGGCTTCCCGCCCGGCTTCCTGCTCGGCTTCCCACCCCGGCTTCTCACCGGGCACCCAGCCTGGCACCCAGCCGGGCATCCGCCCGGTCAGCGCAGCTCCAGCGCCCGCGCGGTGGCCTCGGGGTCCGGGGGGACGACGAGCTTGACCAGGTCCCCGGCCGCCGCCAGCGCGGTGTCGACATCCTTCAGGCCGTGCCCGGTCACCGTGATCACGATCCGTTGTCCCGGGTCGACCAGCCCGTCCGCGTGGGCGCGCAGCAGGCCCGCCACTCCGACCGCGGAGGCCGGCTCGACGAAAACACCCTCGCGGGCGGCCAGCTTGGCCTGCGCGGCGAGGATCTCCTCGTCGGGTACGGCGTCGATCCGGCCGCCGGACTCGTCCCGGGCGGCAACCGCCTGGGTCCAGCGGGCGGGGTGGCCGACCCGGATCGCGGTGGCGACGGTCTCGGGGTCCTCGACCGGCTCACCGGCGACGATCGGTGCGGCGCCGGCCGCCTGGAATCCCCACATCCGCGGGCACCGGGTGGCGTGCCCGGCCGCGGCGTACTCCTGGTAACCCGCCCAGTAGGCGGTGACGTTCCCGGCGTTACCCACCGGCAGAAGGTGCAGGTCGGGCGCGTCGCCGAGGAGGTCGACCACCTCGAACGCCGCGGTCTTCTGTCCGGCCAGCCGGTAGTTGTCCTCGTTGGCGGAGTTGACCAGAACGACGGGGTACTCCTCGGCGAGGCCGCGGGCGAGCCGCAGGCAGTCGTCGAAGTTGCCGCGCACCTGCAGCAGACGGGCGCCGTGCACGATGGCCTGGGCCAGCTTGCCGTGCGCGATCCGGCCCTCCGGCACCAGCACGACCGGCTGCAGGCCGGCCCGCGAGGCGTACGCCGCGGCCGAGGCGCTGGTGTTGCCGGTGGAGGCGCAGACCACCATCTTCACCCCGGCCTCGGCGGCCTTGGAGACGGCGACCGTCATGCCGCGGTCCTTGAAGGAGCCGGTGGGGTTGTCACCCTCGACCTTGATCCACACCTCGCAGCCGGTGACCTCGGCCAGCCACGCCGAGGGGACCAGCGGCGTGCCCCCTTCGCCGAGGGTGACCACCGGCGTGTCCGGACCCACCGGAAGCCAGGAGCGGTACTCCTCGATGACACCTCGCCAGGGCCGAGGCACCGTAACCACCACGCCTTCTCGTTCGATGACCTGCTGTTGGGGAGTGGTTCGTCCCGGACCGCGCTGTTCGGGAGCGTTGCTGCCGTCCCGGCTCACCTGTCGCCGAGGCCCTCCACCCGCATGACGCTGGTCACGTCACGCACGCTGTCCAGGTCCTCGAGTTCCTCGACCGTAGCGGTGAGGGCACGGTCGGGCGCCTGGTGGGTGACGACCACGAGTTGCGCGTCGGCGCCGCGGCCTTCCTGGCGTACGGTCTGGATCGACACCCCGTGGCGGGAGAACGCGTTCGCCACGCTGGCCAGCACGCCCGCGCGGTCGTGCACGTCGAGGGAGATGTGGTAGCGCGTCGGGGTCTCCCCCATCGGGTGCACCTCGAGCTGGGCGTACGTCGAGGCGGCCGCGCCGCGCACCCCCTGCACGCGGTTGCGGGCGACGGTCACCAGGTCGCCGAGCACCGCGCTGGCGGTCGGCGCGCCGCCGGCACCCGCGCCGTAGAACATCAGCTGCCCGGCCGCCGCGCTCTCCACGAACACCGCGTTGTACGCACCGCGCACGCTGGCCAGCGGGTGCTCGCGCGGAATCATCGCGGGGTGTACGCGCACCCCCACGCCGGTGCCGTCCTTCGCGAGCTCGGCGATGGCCAGCAGCTTGACCACGCAGTTCATCGCCCGCGCGCTCTCCACGTCGACCGAGCTGACCTGGGTGATGCCCTCGCGGTGGACGTCGGAGGCCAGCACCCGGGTGTGGAACGCGAGGCCGGCGAGGATCGCGGCCTTGGCCGCCGCGTCGAAGCCCTCCACGTCCGCGGTCGGGTCGGCCTCGGCGTAGCCGAGCTCCTGGGCCTCCTCCAGCGCCTCGGCGAAGCTGGTGCCCTCGGTGTCCATCCGGTCCAGAACGAAGTTGGTGGTGCCGTTGACGATGCCGAGCACCCGGCGTACGCGGTCGCCGGCGAGGGACTCCCGCAACGGACGGATCAGCGGGATGGCCCCGCCCACGGACGCCTCGTAGTAGAGGTCGGCGCCGCGCTTCTCCGCGGCGGCGAACAACGTCGCGCCGTCCTCGGCGAGCAGGGCCTTGTTGGCGGTGACCACGGACGCGCCGTTGTCCAGGGCGGCGAGGATCAGCGAACGCGCCGGCTCGATGCCGCCGATCACCTCGACCACGAGGTCGATGTCGGTACGCCGCACCAGGGCGTGCGCGTCGGTGGTGAACAGGGCCGGGTCGACCGGGACGTCACGGTGCCGGCCACCTCTGCGGACGGCGATCCCGGCCAGCTCCAGCGGCGCGCCGACCCGGGCGGCGAAGTCGGCCTGGTGCTCGACGAGCAGGCGGACGACCTCGCTGCCGACCACGCCGCATCCCAGCAGGGCGACCTTCAGGGGCCGGTCCGGCAACGGCTGCTCCGCGGACTGCTCCACCATCTGTTTTCGGCCCCTCGTCTCCCTTGTCGGCGTTCTGCCCGTCCAGTGTCGAAGACGCCGCAGATCCTTGCGCGCGGCGTCCAGGATTCGAGACGCCGTCTCAGCGAACGGTCACCATACGTCCAGCCGCATGAGATCCTCCTCGGTCTCCCGCCGGACGATCACCCGGGCCGCCCCGGCACGCACCGCGACCACCGGCGGGCGCGGCACGTGGTTGTAGGTGCTGGCCAGCGAGCGGCAGTAGGCGCCGGTCGCCGGCACGGCCACCAGGTCGCCCGGCCGGACGTCGCCGGGCAGGAACTCGTCCTTGACCACGATGTCGCCGGACTCGCAGTGCTTGCCGACCACCCGGCTCAGGGCGGGCGGCGCCGACGAACGCCGGGAGGCCAGCGTGCAGGAGAAGTCGGCGTCGTACAACGCGGTGCGTATGTTGTCGCTCATCCCGCCGTCGACCGCGACGTAGGTGCGCACCGCGCCGGCGTCGAGCTCGACCCGCTTCACCGTGCCGACCTCGTAGAGCGTGAGGACGGCAGGGCCGGCGATCGCGCGGCCCGGCTCCACTGACAACCGCGGCTTGACGACGCCGTAGCCGTGGCACTCGTGCTCGACGATCGCGGCGAGCTCGTTGGCCAGCTGGGCAGGCGACTCCGGGTCGTCCTGGGTGGTGTAGGCGATGCCGAAACCTCCACCCAGGCAGAGTTCGGGCAGGTCGACGCCGTGCCGGTCGCGTACCTGCGCGTGCAGCCCGACCACCCGGCGGGCGGCGATCTCGAACCCCCCGCTGTCGAAGATCTGCGAGCCGATGTGGGAGTGCAGGCCGCGCAGTTCCAGGGACGGCTCGGCCAGCACCCGGTCGACGGCCGCGGCGGCGTCGCCACCGGCCAGGGAGAAGCCGAACTTCTGGTCCTCGTGCGCGGTCGCGATGTATTCGTGGGTGTGCGCCTCGACGCCCACCGTCACCCGGACCAGCACCGGTGCGGTGACCCCGCGGTCGGCGGCCAGCTTCGCCAGCCGGCTGATCTCCTCGTGGGAGTCGACCACGATCCGGGCCACGCCGGCGTCCAGCGCGCGGGTGAGCTCGGACTCGGACTTGTTGTTGCCGTGGAAGGCGATCCGGTCCGCCGGGAAGCCCGACCGCAGCGCCACCGCCAGTTCACCGCCGGTGCACACGTCCAGGCGCAGGCCCTCCTGGGCGACCCAGCGGGCGACCTCGGCACACAGGAACGCCTTGCCGGCGTAGTAGACGTCCCATCCGGCGAACCCGTCGCGGAAGTCCCGGCAGCGCGCGCGGAAGTCGTCCTCGTCCACGACGTAGGCCGGGGTGCCGTACTCCTCCGCCAGTTTCGTGACCTCGACACCCGCGACGGACAGGACACCATTGGCGCCCTTCGTCACGTTGGCGGGCCACAGGGAGGGGGTCAGCGCGTTGGGGTCCTCCGGCGCCACCAGCCAGGCCGGGCCACGGTGGCCGGCGCCGGCGTGCAGGGCACCGGCTTCGTGGGCTCTACTCACGCAGACCATCCTGACGGCTGCGCCCGCACCGGGTGCGACCGGGGCCAGGGCGGGCCCGGGTCAGCTCGTCCGTCCCTGTGCCGGTGGGCTCGTCCTGCGCAGCAGCGCGGCGTTCTTCTCCAGGCTCACGCGGTCCGCGTGGTAGCCGGGGCGTGCTGCCAGCCAGCGTTCGAGCACCTCCTGCTCGTCCGGACGGATCAGGTCGTCCAGTACGACCACGGCCTCCGGGGTCAGCCTGTCCACCAGCAGCGGGAACGCGGGGAAGCGCGCGTGCCGTCCCAACTCACCGGGTGGCCCGTCGACGAACAGCAACCCGATGCCGTCCAGGTGGTCCCACGCCCGGCGGGAGTACCACTGGTAGGTCGTACCGTCGAGCTCGACCGGCTCCAGCGGGGCGTACCGCACCTCGACGTACTCCGCGAGGTCGTGGCGCAGCACCGTCGCCCACGCCGACTCCACGAACGGCTCGTGGTGCTCGAGCGACACCACGCGGCCCTTGATCTCGAACCGGCGCAACAGCATGCCCAGCCACAGCGTCGACGTGCCGCTGCCGCACTCGACGATCAGGCCCGGCTCCTCGCGTTCGACCAGGGTGGCCAGCAGGAGCAGGAGGTCAGGGGAGGACGCCCAGCCGCGCGTCGGCGGCATCGGCCGGTCGACGCCGCCCAGCGCGTACAGGTTGTGCAGGGCCTCGAGTTGCCGGAACGTGAGCAGCAGGTCGACGGCCACGCCCTTGCGGGTACGGGTGATGATGTCGGCCGCCGTCGCCCGGAACTTCGCGTCGAACTCCTCCCGGTGCGGCAGCGCGTCCAGGGTCGTGCGCAGCGCGTCGAGGTCGGTGGCGAGCGAGGGGCCGAGGTCGGCGAGTCCCTCGACGTGCTCGTCGACGCGGGCGACGCGCTGCTCGGACCGGACCGCGTGGCTCTCGAGGATCGCCGTCTGCCGGTCGAGCAGCACTCGCTGCCGGTCGAGCCGGGCCAGCACGGTGCGGTGCTGGCGGTGGGCCTGCACGAGACCGGCGACGAGCGGGCCGAGCGCGACCAGGACGACGGTGGTGCCGGCCGAGGCCCGGGCGAGCACGGAGTAGGCAGCGGCCGCGGCCGACCAGCCGGCCAGTGCGAGGAGGACCCAGGCCCGGGTGGGCGTCATCGGGAGGTCCGGCGCAGACGGCGGCGCAGGCCACCCCGCGCCTGCCAGTAGCGCAGGGTGAGAGCGCCCAGCCTGGACGACCGCAGCCGCCGGTGCTGTCGGTCGAGCGCCTCGAACCGGCGCTGGAGTTCGGCGTGGTCGCGTTCCAGCCGGGACCGGGCGGAGTGCTCGGCGGCGAGGTCGGCGCTCAGTCTGGCCAGGTGCCGCAGCAGGGCGGCCTCGCTGTCGGCGCGGTCGGCGAGCGCGGCTTGCTGGTCGGCGCGCCGGCTCCGCTCGGCGAGGTCGAGGGTCTGGATCATCGTCGCCAGCCGGCCGGGGACGTCCGCGGGCTCGGCGGCTTTCTCGGTGTCCTCGGTGTCCTCGGTGTCCTCGGTGTCTTCGGTGTCTTCGGTCTTGTCGGCCTCGGCACGGTCGCGGGGCAGGCCGGCGTCCTTACGAAGCAGTGCGCACGGGCGGTCGGCGAACAGCGCGAGACCCACCCAGCGCATGCCGAGTTCGGCGAGCGGAGGCGGTGCCGAGGCGTCGCGGCGGTCGGTGGGCACGACCACCAGGTGACCTCCCGGCCGCAGGCACCGGACGGCGGGTGCGAGCACCTCGGTGGTCCGCCCCGCTCCGACAGCGGGGCCGTCGATCACAACCGCGTCGAAGGACTCGTGGTCGACCGCGTCGAGGTCGCCGGGACCGGCGACCGTCGCCCGCTCGAACGGAATACCGAGCCCCGGGGTCGTCGAACCGGTCGTCACGAGCAGCAGCCGTCCGGCGGTCCACTGCCGGGCCGCGATATCGGCGAGATCAATTGATTCCGGATCCGCGAATTCGGGATCTTCGAAGACCAGGTCCCTCGAGTCGGGCGCGGAATGTGGCACCGTCGTCCTCCTGCCACCAATTGACGCGACCACCGCGCCGTAGATCAGGCTCGCATCCGGTGGAATGCGGGCAGTGGATTCATCCACACGTTGATATCGTACGCGCGCTACGTCACAACGCCTGGCAGGCTTGCGGAGTGGGGGTTCCCGCCCCGGCAGGCACCGCAGAGTGTGGTCGAGAACTGCGCGGCGGTCAATTACCCGCGCCGTCCACGAACGAAAAGGGAAACACGTGGTGAACAACAGGGCGACGGACCGAGAAGAAAGCCCGACGAATCCGGGTGACCGGCCGTGGGTCGCGCATTCCGGCACTCGCCCGGTCGACGAGTCGGTGGTCGCCGAATGGACCCGTGCTTTCCAGGCCGCGCGCCCGACCGCCGGGCCGACCGGACGGTCTGCCGGGCGGTTGGCGTCCGGTGCGGACCGGCTCTCCCCCGGCCTGACCGTGGTGGTGCGGGCCGGCGCGGGCGAGGACGTCGCCGGATGCCTGGGCGCGCTGGCCGGGCAGCAGGGCCCGGTGGAAGGGGACCGCCGGGAGGTGCTCGTGGTGGTCGACGGGCCGGCCTCGCTCGACGTCTCCGAGGCGGTGCGCGGGCTCGCCGCCGACGGGCAGGTGGCGGCCGCGCGACTCATCGACTCCGCCCGGGCCGGCACGGTGTCGGCCCGTGACGCCGGACTGGCCGCCGCCCGCACGGACTTCACCTGTTTCCTGGACGCCGCCGACCGCCCGGCGCCGGACTTCTGCGCCGCCCTGCTCACCGCCGCCGGCCCGAACGTCGTGGTCGTCCCGGCGGAGCGGGCGGATGCGGAGGCGCGGTTGCCCACCTCCGTCGCGGGCACCCTCGTGCCGACCGGCGTCGCCCGCCGGGCGGCCGCACGCGCCCACGATGCCGAGGCCGGCCCCAGCACCGACACCGGCGACGGCACCGGGCTCGCCGCTCACGCGGACACGTTGTTCCTCGCCACGCTGGTCGCGGCGTTTGACTGTCAACTCCGTCTTGCTCTGGTCACTGGACCATGCCCCGGCACCAGCACGGGCACCGCCACTGACGTCATCGACGTCACCGGCGTTGCCGCCCGGATGGAGCTCCTGCGCCGCCTGGACGTGCTCGCCCGGGGCGCGGCCCCCGAGGCCCTCGCGCTGGTCCGTGCCCGCGTGGACAACGAGGTCGACCGGCTCAATGCCCACCTGCGGGTCCATCCCGACGAGCACGCCGAGGTGGTGGCCGCCCTGGACCGCCACGCGTTCGACTACTTCCCGTACCACCGGCTCAACCGCGGACGTGCCCGTGCGCTCGCCGTCGCCTACTGCTTCGCGCCCTACAACGACACCAGCGCGGTGGTGATGGCCAAGCGGGTGCGCGAGCGTGGAGACATCGTGGACGCGGTGTTCAACGCGATGGACGGCAACCGCGAGCAGGACCCGAGCATCCGGCGGATCAGCGGACCGTACGTCGAGAACGAGATCGCCACGGACACACCGACGTACTTCTCCCACTGGGGCGCGATCGAGGCCTACTGCACTGCCGGCCTGGAACGCGTCGTCGAACTCGAGCGCGAGAAGGGCCCGTACGAACGCGTCTACAGCCGGGCGATGTGGCCCGCCTCGCACTTCCTCGCGGCGGCGTACAAGCTGCACAACCCGGCGGCGACGTGGACCGCGGAGTTCTCCGACCCGGCGGCCCGCGACGTGCAGGGGCAGCCGCGGATCTCCCCGCTCGGCGACAGCGAACTGCTCACCCGGGCGGCCGAACGGATCCGGCAGCTCGGGCTGCCGGTGCTGGAGTCGGACAACGTGCTGGACTGGTGTGAGTACCTCGCGTACGCCCTGGCCGACCGGCTGGTCTTCACCAACCCCAACCAGCTCGACTACATGCTGAGCTACACGCCCGTGCCGCAGATCGTTGCCACCGTCCGGGAGAAGGCCGTCATCTCCGCACATCCCACCCTCCCCCCGGCCTTCTACGCCATGGCCGGCCAGACGTACGCCCTGGAGCCCGGCATCGCACACGTCGGCTACTTCGGCAACTTCTACGCGACCCGCGGCCTGGGCGACGTGCTCACGGCCCTGGCCGGTCTGGACCCGGCGACCCGCGAGCGGATCCGCCTGCACGTCTTCACCGGCAAGGCCGACGCACTGCGCGCCCACGTCACGGAGCTGGGGATCACTGAACTGGTACGCATCAACCCGTACGTGCGCTACCTCGCGTTCCTCAACCTGGCCTCGAAGTTCGACTGTCTCGTTGTCAACGACGCCTTGACGTCGGACACGCACGCCAGGAACCCTTACCTGCCGTCGAAGTGGAGCGACTACGCCGGCAGTGGACGGCCGGTGTGGGGTCTGGTCGAGGAGTGCAGCCCGATGAGCACCAGGCCGCTGGACCACCTGTCACCCGTGGGGGACGTGAGCGCCGCCCAGGACGTGCTGCGCAAGCTCGCCGCGGCCGCGAGCGAGTCCCGCGTGCCGAGTGCACCGCCGCCCGGGAATCGCGACGACCTGAGCGGCCGGACGGCCTGAGAGCCAGACGCCTGATGGCTCAGGCGCCTGATGGGTCGGACGCCTGACAGGCAGATCCGGCTACTCCGGCAGTCCGCGGGCTTCGGATTCGGGGCCGAGCAGAACCACGCGGAACGCAGGCTCCACCACCCGCCAGTCGAAGTGCTCCACGACGTGACGCCGTGCGGCGTCCCCGGCCTCCGCGCGGCGCACGGGGTCGGCGTGGGCAGAAATCCGCTCGGCCGCCTCCTCCGGGCTGCGGACCACCCACTCGGCCGGGAAGATCCCACCCGCGCCCGCGTAGTCGGCGTACATCGGCCAGTCGCGCACGACCGGCACCGCGCCGGAGGCGGCCCCCTCGGTCGGCCCCACCGGGAAGCCCTCCCGGCGGCTCGCGCTGAGCACGAACCCCGCGTCGCGCAGCACGTCGGGGAGTTCGGTGGTGTAGCCGACGTAGACCAGGCCGTCGCGTACGTCATCGGCGGCCGCGCGCTCGCGGAACTCGTCCTGGTAGCGCAGCGCACCGGCGTGCTGGTGCCGCGAGAAGTCGCGGCCGATCAGCAGCAGCCGCCACGTGGGGTCCGACGCCCGCAGGCGTGCGAGCACCTCCAGCGCCCACAGGGGATCCTTCACCCGCTGCGCCCAGCCGACCATGGCCAGGGTGCGCTCGGCGCCGGCCCGCTTGGGCAGGCCGAAGCGTTCCAGCCGCATCTCGTTGGGCACCACGTGCCGGCCGGGTACCTGGGTGAGTTCGGGCACCGCGCGTTCGACGAGTTCGCGGACGTGCTGCCCGACGAAGATCACCTCCGACACCTGGGACCAGTCGACCATGTGCGGCTGGGGCGAGATCGCTTCCAGGCTGTGGAAACGGACCACCAGCCGGGTCGTCCGCGGCGCGTGGATGGTGACCCACTGGGCGGCGTTGTCGCACCAGTCGACGAAGATCGTGTCCGCCCACTCCAGCAGGTCCGCGTCCGGCTGGGCAGGTGCCGGGACCGGACGGCCCACGGCGTCGCGCAACCGGTCCAGGACGAGGGCGCCCCGCTGGTAGCGCCGGCGTACTCCCGGCTCGCGGAGGTTCAGCACCCGCACCTCGAGGTCGGGTTCTTCGGCCAGCGCGCCGATGATGCCCTGGGTGAAGTGCGGATAGTCGCCGGGTACGACGAGCACGCGGGACGGCGCGGGCGTCCCGGGCAGTCTCGGCGGCGGACCGGCGAGGGTGGTCGCCGGGGCGAGGGAGGCTGGGAGCTCCGAACGCTCCGCGGACTCGGAGGACTCGAACGGCCCCGATACCTCCGTGAGCTCCGCCGACGCGGGATCGCTCCCGCCACGCAGCACCCAGGCCATCGACCCCGACGGCGCCCGCAGCGCCCGGAAGGTCAGGGACTCCCGCAGCGGCGCGAGGAAGCCCTCCGGGTCGGCGAGCAGCGGGCTGGCCAGCACGTCCGCATGCAGCTCCCGGTGCAGGACCGCGTCCGTCGCCTGGACCGCCATCCGGCCGGCCGCCTCCAGGTCGCCCGCGCGCAGCGCCTCGTCGGCGAACCCCAGCAGTTCCCGGACCGCCTCGGCGAGTTCGCGCGCGGGATACTCGCCCGCGGCGACCTGGTTGGCGGCCAGCTCCACCCGCAGCGCGGCCCTGTCCACCGGCGGCAGGTCCAGGCCCTGCGCGGCCCGGGCCACCACCTCCGCCTCCTCGAACGCGTGGCCTCGCCGCAGCGCCTGCACGACGCTCACCGCCTCGCCGGCGAGGTCGCGCAGGTGTGGTTCGGTCGGGTCCGCGACCACCCGCTTCCAGGCCAGGACGACCTCCTCTGCGGTGGTGCGGGCCAGACCCTGCCGGAGCAGCCGGCGCAGGGGGACGGTGGTGGAGAGCTGGGCGAGCACGCCCTCCAGGGCCGGGTCGGTGGCGGTCAGGCGTACGGCGTCCCGGTTGTGGCCGGCCGCGAGCTCGGCAGAGCGTTCGGCGCCCTGGTCGGCCGCGAGGATCAGGTCGGCCACGCGTGCCCGCCGGCGGATCCACGGGTCGTAGCGCACCATCAGCCAGCCGCGGCGTTCGTCGTCGGTGACCCGGACCCCGCCGCGGACGACGAGGTTCCGGGCGACCACCTTGGCCCAGCGCCGGGAGAACCGCGCCGGGGCGACACCGCCGCGCCGGCCGCTGAGGTTCATCCGGACCAGCCGGACCTCGGCGACTTCTCCGCCGAGCTGTTCCTCCACCTCCGCGGCGGCGCCCGACGCCGGGACGGCGAGCGCGACCCGGATGGTCAGCCCGGCGGAGCGGAGCCGATCCACGAGTCCCAGCAGGCGGGGTACGTCGGTCAACGAGACGACGATGAGCAGGACCTCTGTCATGGAACGTCCACAATCCCCCGGATGTCGTTCGTACTCCGGCTCTCGGCACGCGTCGCAGGAACGTGCTCCGTCGGCTGCAGACTATCGACGGAGCGCGGCCGGGGTCCGGATTCGCGGCCGACCGGGGAGCGCGCCGTCGCGGCATCCCGCAGGTCGGTTCACAAGCGGTTGGTGGGAGGTTCGGGCTGGGTTCGCGCGGTGTTCAGCCAAGCGGGGCGGGGTGCGACGGGCACGAACCGGCGGAAGCAGGCGGACGGGGCCTCAGAGCCGCTCCGGAGCGCACAGGCCATAACGGCGCAACGCGCTCGCCAATGCGATCCGGGCCGCCTCCACCAGGACGATCCGGGTGCCGTGGGCCGGTGTGGCCGGTTCGTCGCCGCGCGGCAGGACCGCGACCGAAACCTCGAATTCCTCAACCCAGGAAAGGATCTCGGTGAGGTACGCCTGAAAGGCGCGAGCGTTCTCCCGGGCCACGACCCGTGGAAGCTCGGCCAGGGCACACACCAGAGGGCGAACCGAAGTCTCCGCGAGGACCGCGGCGTGGAGCCGATCGGGATCGTACGGAACGTCCAGCGCCGACCCGGCCCGGAGCAGTCCGGCCAGCCGGGCGTGGGCGAACTGCGCCCGATGGCCGAGTTCACCGTCCGGCGGCGCGAAGATCACCGGATGTTCGCCGTACGCCGGACCGGCGGCGAGGACCTCGCGGACCGTCTCGGCCAGGGCCGCGTCGGTGACGACGACGTTCACGAACCCGCCGGCGGCCTCGGCGCGAGCCACCTCCGGGCAGTTGGCGAGTCCGTCGGCGACCAACTGGGCCACCTGGTCCGGCGTACTGCCGGCGGCTCCGGGCAGTCGCAACGCGACCGGACTGGCGTAGTCTCCGCGCGCGTTCCGGAACGGACGCTCGACCCGGATCTGGCCGGGGATCGAGGTTGTCGACGGGAGACGTCCCGACCGCACGAGGAGGTCGAGAACGCGGCCGATCTGGTCGGCCAACCGGTCCGGAAGCACCGCGCCAGCGTAGCCACCGACAGACCCTGCTAATCTGTCTCCGCCCCGAGCCCCCGTAGCTCAGGGGATAGAGCAACGGCCTCCGGAGCCGTGTGCGTAGGTTCGAATCCTACCGGGGGCGCACTCGCACCACCTGCGACGATCTGTCGCTGGCAGCCTTCTGACCTGGGATGACGCCCCTGCGCACCCGTCGGCGCATGTCTCACTGACTCCGGCTGTGTCTCGCTATCTCGCAGCGTTCGCGAAAGAGAGGCGCAAGGGTCTCCTCGGCTCGCGCAGCACCGACTGGAGTCGGTCATACGGAGGCAGGATGGAGTCGACCGGCGCCGGGGCGACCATCCCTGACTTCCCTCGCCTAGCCTCAAGCACGTTGGATCGATCCGGTGTCCGCCGAGGTCGAGGACGAAGCCGCCGAGGCGGCAGAGCATGAGCATGGGGACCCCGGATCGCAGTCGACTCCCCCGCCCTGGATCAGTCGCATCCAGGGCCCCCGGCCCAGCCCTTAGGTTAGCCGAGAAGTCAAACACGCGTTCGATTTCTAACTCACTTCCAGCCGTCTCGTCTTCCGGCGTTGGACTGGGGTGCTGCCGTTAAGCTCAACCGCACGCCCGCGCCGACCCTTGGCCACCCCAGAACCTCCCACCGGCCGGCTTGCTCCAACGGAGGCCCTGTTGGCAGGCGTCTGCGGTGCGGCCAGCCGTCGCCCGGCCCGGAGGGCTCCTACGCGGCGGGTGGCTGGAGGGTCAGTTGCTGTTGGTGGAAGTCGAAGTGCTGGGTGCCGAAGTGGTAGACGTCGAGCAGGCTCATCTTGTCTGCAAAGAACGGGTCCCAGCCGAGGGGGAAGTGCATGCCCCGCGCCAGGGCGTCGTCAGTCTCCTGGTCGAGGTTGCGGTGTAGTGCTGCCACCGTTTTGTCGAACTTTCTGGTCAGTCGGGCACCGCGGAACACGAGCGCGCCGCCGCAGGAGCCGAGGTAGTTCACGGCGTGGAACGGTCTCGTGGTGGCGTTGAGCATGCGGGCAAACCGCCGACTGAAACCGTCCGGCAGTCGTCCGAGTGTTCGCACCAGCGGTAGCAGTCTGTGGACGATCATGTATCCGAACAGCATGTGGAACAGCAACTGCTGGTTTGTCCACCGGGTGCCATCGGAGGCGCGGTCGAGGGCGGCAGGGGATGCCTGCGACACCAGCGCCTGGAAGGTCGCCCGGGCCTGCTCCATCTCCGCATGTATCGACTGCCGGTCCATCCGCGGCTCCCGCACCCTCAGGTTGAAACCCCCGCCGGCTGCAGGGCTGGCCTCAGTCTGCGCCGGCGGGCCGGGGTGTCAAGCGTCCCCAGTTCAGGCGGCGGTGACCGGGGCGAGGATGCCGGCGAGGCCGGTCAGTGCGTCGCTCACCACTCGGTAGTAGGTGAAGTTGCCGACCCGTCGTTCGGGGACGACCAGGCCCGCCGCGGCGAGCTTGCGCAGGTGGTGGGTGATGGTCGGCTGGGTCAGCCCGAGCGGTTCGGTGAGGTCGCAGGTGCATGCCTGCATGCCCGGGCTGGCCAGCATCAGGGACAGCAGCCGTAGCCGGGTCGGATCCGCGATCGCCTTGAGCCGTACGGCGAGTTCCTCGGCCTGCTCGGCGGTCAGCGGCGCAGCGGTGAGGGGAGCGCAGCAGGCGGCCGCGGTTGGCACGGGCTGGATCACGGGCAGCGGCTTCGGCATGTCACCCATAGTGCCACGAGATAGGCAGCCATCTATCAGCTCACCGGTGGGCGGCGAACGGACTCACGGGTCACCGAAGAAGTTGAGATAGACGCTTGTCAATGTGCTTTGCATAGACCAGTATCTATGTCGCGGCCCGGGACGGCCCGGCCGAGGCGAAGGAGAAGGCTCATGCACCCGATCATGGTGGAAGCCGTGGCGCAGGCACACCGGGATGATCTGCTCCGCGCGGCCGAGGCTCGGCGCAGGACTTCGCGCGTGGAGCGCCGGGCCCACTTCGGAGCCGGACTTTCCGGGCTTACCCGCACCGCCGGCGGTCTCTTGCAGGGCTCAGCGCCGCAGCGACGGCCCACGACGGCGACCCGGAAGTCGCCCACTCCCTGCTGCGCCTGACGACGAACGCCATATCGATCCCACTGATCCGACCAGGAGCATCAATGTCCCGTCTTCAGCTGGCCCTCAATGTCGCCGACATCGACGCGGCCGTGGAGTTCTACTCCACACTGTTCGACACCGAGCCCGCCAAGCGCCGTCCTGGGTACGCCAACTTCGCGGTCGACAACCCGCCGCTGAAGCTGGTGCTGTTCGAGAACCCCGAAGCCACCGGCACCCTCAACCACCTCGGAGTCGAACGGGAGTCGATGGAAGAGGTCGAGGCGCAGGCCAACCGGCTCGAGGCCGCGGGCCTGACCCTGGACACCGAAGGCGACGTCGTTTGCTGTTACGCCCGGCAGGACAAGCACTGGGTCACCGGCCCGGACGGGCAGCGCTGGGAAAACTACGTCGTTCTCGCCGACGCCGGAGCGGAGCTGGAAGGCAAGTCGACGGCCGACGTCGCGGTCGGCGACCAGGCCTCCGCGGCGACTGAACCAGTCAAGACCGGTGACGGCGGCTGCTGTGGCGGCTCCGGCAACACCTCCACTACTGAAGGCCAGCCGGCCGTTGTGCCGGACGGCGGCGCTGGAGCGTGCTGCACCGGCTAGCAACTCTGTTCCGCTTCCCGTCGATCGCCTGGCCGCAACGGGCCCGCCTCCAGTGAGGTGTGCCCGTTTGGCGTGTGCGTATGCGTGCCTGAGGCGCCACAAGGCGGAGAGGTCAGCAGGGCCGCTTGCGGGTCTGCGCGGCGTCGGCGTCGGCTGCGAGCTGGGCGACCTCGCCGGCCAGGGCGTGCAGCACCTCCGGGCGCAGCCGGTAGTAGGTGAACCGGCCGCATGGTTCGGCCTCGACCAGACCTGCCTCCCGGAGCAGCCGCAGGGCATTGCTGATGGTGGTCTGGCCGGCGCCGGTCTCCTCGACCAGGTGGCAGGTGCACAGCTGCTCCTGCGTCAGCAGTTCGACGATGCGGCGGCGGAGCGGATCGGCGAGCACCTTGAACAGGGAGCCGGCCGAGGCATCAGCGATCGGTGATGTCATCATCGGTTGATATGTTATCGGCCGCTGTCCCACCGGCAAGGCACTGAGGAGAACTGTTGAGCCCGCAGACCTCCGCTCTGGTCGACGCGCGGTCGACGGAGGCAGCACCTCATGCAGTGGTGGGCGGGCTCTCGCGCCTGGACCGGCTCCTCCCCCTCTGGATCGGTCTCGCGATGGTGGCCGGGCTGCTGCTGGGGAGATGGGTGCCCGGGATCGCCGGCGTCCTGGACGCCATCAAGGTCAGTTCGGTGTCCCTGCCCATCGCCCTCGGCCTGCTGGTGATGATGTATCCGATCCTGGCGAAGGTCCGCTACGGCGAGATGGGCCACGTCGTCCGCGACCGCCGCACCATGGTCTTGTCGTTGGTGCTGAACTGGCTGGTCGGCCCGGCGCTGATGTTCACCCTGGCCTGGACGTTCCTTCCCGAACTGCCCGGATACCGCACCGGCCTGATCGTCGTCGGGCTCGCCCGCTGCATCGCCATGGTGATCATCTGGAACGACCTGGCGTGCGGGGATCGCGAGGCGGCCGCCGTACTGGTGGCGGTCAACTCCGTCTTCCAGGTCCTGGCATTCGGGCTGCTCGGCTGGTTCTACCTGAACCTGCTACCGGGGCGGCTCGGCCTGGACACCACCGGCATCGACGTCTCTCCCACCCAGATTGCCGCCGGTGTCGTCGTCTTCCTCGGCATTCCGCTGCTGGCCGGCTACCTCACGCGCCGGCTGGGTGAGCGCCGACGAGGACGCGAGTGGTACGAGTCGCGGTTGCTGCCCCGGCTCGGGCCGTGGGCGCTGTACGGACTGCTGTTCACCATCGTCATCCTGTTCGCGCTCCAGGGCCGGGCAATCACCTCCGAGCCCCTGGACGTCGCCCGCATCGCCGTCCCTCTCCTGATGTACTTCGCGCTCATGTGGGGCGGATCGATGCTGCTCTCCCGCACAGTCGGCCTGGGGTACGGCCGCTCGGCCACGGTCGCGTTCACCGCCGCGGGCAACAACTTCGAACTCGCCATCGCGGTCGCGATCGCGGTATTCGGCGTCACCAGCGGCCAGGCCCTCGCCGGGGTCGTCGGACCGCTCATCGAGGTCCCCGTCCTGGTCGGCCTGGTCTACGTGAGCCTGTGGGCACGCCGCTTCTTCCACGACCAGGCGCCGAACAATGAGCTGGCAAGTTCCCGTTGACACTGGCGGGGAGTGGTCCCGGACGCATGCCGCGTATTCGCTTGTCGAAGGAGTCCGCATGAACGAACGCCCTCAGATCGTCTTCGCGTGCGTACGCAACGGCGGCCGGTCCGTGGCCGCCCGCGTCCTCACCGAGCACTACGCGGGTGACCGTGTCGTCGCGGTGTCCGCCGGCACGCAACCCGGTGAGCACATCCATCCCGAGGTCGCGGCGGTCCTGGAGCAACTCGGGCTTGACACCTCCGGAGAACACCCCAAGCTGCTCACCCGCGAGACGGTCCTCGCCAGCGACGTGGCCGTCACCCTCGGATGTGGCGAGCAGTGCCCGTACGTGCCCGGCGTCAGATATGTCGACTGGCCCGTCGACGACCCCGGCGGTCAGGACGAGGCCTCGGTTCGCCGCGTCGTCGCCGACCTCGACACCCGCGTCCGCGCCCTGCTCCTCGAACTCGTTCCGGACATCACGCTACCGCCCTCCGTTCTCGGTCTGGCCTGACCGAGAACGGAGGAAGGAAAGCGGCCGGACCCGCTCAGCTGACAGGGGGGCCGAACCACGTCGGCAGCCGGCCGAGCAGATCCTGCTGGTCGTCGCCGACCCATGCCACGTGGCCGTCCGGGCGCAGCAGAACGGCGGGCACGTCGACCTCCTCGCTGACGTCGACAACGTGGTCCACCCGATCCGCCCAGCCCGCCACCGACAGCCGGCCGGTCTGGTCGAGCAGCAGCCCCCGGCCACTGCGCATCAGCTCGTAGAGACGGCCGTGCTTCAGCTCCACGTCCCGCAGCCTGCGGCCGAGCAGTTCGTGCCCCTCGCCGAAGTCGTACCGGATTCCGACCGCGGTGATCTTCTCGATCAGGAAGCGGTTCACCTCCTCGAACTCCATCAGCTGCGCCATCAGCCGGCGCAGTGCCTGCGAGCCCGGCTCACCGGAGGTCAGCTCCGACTGCGCCCGGGTGGTGTCCAGTACGTCGGCGGCCACCGGACGCCGTTCGGTGGCGTAGCTGTCCAGCAGATCCGCGGGCGCCCAGCCGTCGATCTCGGCGGCGAGCTTCCAGCCCAGGTTGAACGCGTCCTGAATACCGAGGTTGAGCCCCTGCCCTCCCAGCGGCGGGTGTACGTGCGCCGCGTCGCCGGCCAGGAACACCCGGCCGACGCGGTAGCGCTCGGCCAGCCGGGTGGCGTCGTTGAAGCGGGACAGCCAGCGCGGCGAGTGCACCCCGAAGTCGGTGCCGGCGTACACCCGCAGTCGCTGCCTGATCTCCTCCAGGGTGGGCGGAACCAGTCGGTCCCCGGCCACCTCGGCGGCGGGAACCACGGCACGGTAGGCCCCGCCGCCGATCGGCCCGACACCGAACCCGTGATGCGTCTTGCGGACCTCGGCCACCACCGAGGTCACCTCCTCCAGCGGCGCCGTGACCTCCAGCTCGCCCAGCAGCCACTCGTGTCCGGCGGGCTCGCCGGGGAAGCCGACACCGAGCAGCCCACGGACCCGGCTGCGCCCGCCGTCACACCCGACGAGAAAGCCCGATCGCAGCTGTGTACCGTCGGCGAGTTCGGCCGTCACACCGTGGTCGTCCTGGCTCAGCCCGACGAGCTCGGTGCCCCACCGGATCTCGGCGCCGACCTCGGCCGCGTGCTCGGCCAGGATCCGGTCGGTGATGGTCTGCCGGATACCGAGAATGTAGGCGTGAGCGGAGTCCATTCGATCCGGCCACGGCTGGTGGATACCGGCGAAGTAGCCGCCGAGTTGGTACTTCTTGCCGTACGTGAGAAATCGTTCCAGCAGCCCGCGCTGGTCCATCACCTCGATGCTGCGCACGTGCAGGCCGAGTGCCCGGTCGATGCGGGTCGGCGTCTCCTCCTTCTCCAGTACGACAACGCGTACGCCGCGCAGCCGTAGTTCGGCCGCCAGCATCATGCCGGTCGGTCCACCGCCGGCAATGATCACGTCGATCATGAATCCCCCCACCTGGTTCTGGCTTCGGCGGGAGATTCTGCAGCATGACGTGGGTCTTGCGGCAAGCCCCCAGGTGCGCTATATCTTGATAGTGGCAAGGAGATGACGCTCCTTGCCCTTTCTTTTTGTCGGCCGAGACCGACCGCCTTTCGCCGCCTCTGTCAACCGGCCCTTGTCACCGAGCGGGCTCCTCACCTCCTGCGGGACTCACCGGGCGAGAGGGCACCGGCAAGCAGGCGGGCCGCGTCGGAGAGCACCCGCTGGTCGGCCTCGACACCCTTCGTCTCCCTGGTGGACGGGACGGAGAGGAGGAGGATCGTGCCCTTCGGCGTCCACACGATGCCGATGTCGTTCACGGTGCCGTTGAAGGCGGTCGCGGACGGCGTTCGAGGCGTTGCGTTCGCCCTCGGGCGCCGCGGGTGTCGATGCGGGCCCTCGTCGTTCGTGTGGAGGGTGAGGCGCCGGCGCGAAACCTGACCAGAGCCGGCCGAGGTCGAAGGAGACGTGGCATGGGCAAGGTCATCGCGGTCGAACACCTGACCCTCGACGGCGTGATGCAGGCACCGGGTGACGCGGACGAGGACCGGAGGGACGGCTTCGCCCACGGTGGCTGGGCGGCCCGGCGGCAGGACCCGATGATGCAGAAGGTGATCGGGGCGCGGATGGGGAACGCCTGGTCGCTGCTGACCGGGCGCCGGACATACGACCAGTTCGCGGCGTACTGGCCCGCTCAGGAACGCAACCCGATGGCCGAGGCTCTCACCAGTGTGCGGAAGTACGTCGTGTCGAGCACGCTGACCGATCCGCTCCCCTGGCAGAACTCCGTTCTGCTGAAGGGAGATCCGGTCGACGCGGTGACCCGGCTGCGGGCGGAGACGGCCGACAATCTCGTGGTGTTCGGTGCGGGGGAACTCCTCCGGTCACTGCTGCCGCACGCTCTGGTGGACGAACTCGTCCTGATGGTGCACCCGCTGGTGCTGGGCTCGGGCCGGCGGCTGTTCGCCGGAACCGGTGCGGACGCGTACGACTTCAGCCTGGTCGAGTCGGCCACGACCGGCACCGGAGTGTTCGTCGGCGTCTACCGACCGGCAGGACGCTGACTCGTCAGCGTGGGGAGGTCGCGGAGGCCGCGACGAAGTCCCGGAACCGTCGCGCGGGTGCGGACAGCGCCCGGTCCGTACGCCAGGTCAGGCCGATGGTGCGCCGGGCGGACTCGGCGGCGATGGCGATGCCCACGGTGCCGGACTGCCCGGCGAAGGGTTCGGGAACGATCGCCACCCCAAGCCCGGCCGCGACCAGTCCCTCGATGGTGGCGAGGTCCTGGCTCACGAACGAGATCGCCGGTGACACGCCCGCGTCGCCGAGCAGTGTGTCCACCAGAGCGCGGAAGCCGAAGCCGACCGGGGTCGTGACGAGGTCCTCGCCCGCCAGCTCCCGCAACGCGATCCGCTTCCGGCGGCGAAGCCGGTGGCCCGGTGGCACCACGAGCACCAACCGCTCCTCCTGCAACGGGCGCCAGCCGAAGTCGCCGGCCGGCCGCGGGGACAGGATGGCCAGGTCGACCGCACCGACGTCCAGGTCGCGGACGATCTCGTGCGCCGGCTCCTGGCTGAGCATGACCCGCACACCGGGCGCGTGTTCGTGGAAGGAACGCAGCACCCGCGGGACCAGCGACGAGGCGATGGAATCCAGGAACGCCAGCCGCACCACCCCGGTGTCCGGGTCCAGCACACCGGCGAGGTCGGCCAGCAGTTGGCCGTACCTCGCGGTGAGGTCGCGCGCGGCATCGAGGACGAGCTGACCGGTAGGGGTGGGATGCACTCCGTCCGGCGCACGCTCGAACACCCGGGTGCCGAGTTCGGCCTCCATCCGGGCCAGGGCACGCGACAGCGTGGGCTGGCTGGTGTTCAGGGCCGCGGCGGTGTCGGTGACGTGCTGGTGGTCGGCCAGGGCGACGAGCCAGGCGAGATCGCGAAGCTGCACGGCGTCATCATACGTCTCACGTATGGGATGTCGACGTTTCCGGCATTGGACGTATGTCCCTCGGCGGCGCACAGTCGGACGTATGACCGCTGTCGTGGAGGCACCCACCGAGCACGGCCACCGGCCGGGGACCGCGGGGTACCGGCGCGTCGTCGGCGCGTTGTTCGCCGCCGGGTTGGCGACCTTCGCGCTCATCTACAGCACGCAGGCGATCCTCCCCGAACTCGCCACGCGGTTCGACGTGTCGACCGCGGCCAGCACTCTCACCGTGTCGCTGACGACCGCGGGACTGGGCGTCATGCTGCTGGTCGCCGGTCCACTGTCCGACGTCGTGGGGCGTACCCGGCTGATCCATCTGTCTTTGACCGCCTCCGCCGTGGTGGCGGCGGCCGGTGCGCTGGCACCGAGCTGGCCGGCGCTGCTGGCGTCCAGGCTCGCCGAGGGCGCCGTTCTCGCCGGCCTCCCCGCGGTCGCCACCGCCTACCTGCGGGAGGAACTGCACCCGTCCACCCATGCCAGAGCGGCCGGCCTGTACGTCGGCGGTACGGCGCTCGGCGGCATGGCCGGCCGGCTGCTCACCTCGTCGGTGGCCGAGTTCGCCGGTTGGCGGTGGGCGCTGGCGTCGACCGCCTGCCTCGGCCTGGTCTGCGCACTCGCCGTACGATCCCTGCTTCCGCCGTCCCGCCACTTCGTTCCCCGTCAGACCGGCCTGCGCGCGCTGGCCCGGACGAGCCTGCGCGCGGTGACCGATCCCGGTCTGCTCGCGCTGTACGGCGTGGGCGGCTGCTCGATGGGCGCGCTGGTCGCGGTGTTCAACACGATGGGCTTCCGGCTCACCGGCGGGCCGTTCGGGCTCGGACTCGGTGCTGCCGGCCTGGTGTTCCTCGTTTACCCGGTCGGGTCGGTCAGCTCCACGGCGTTCGGGCGACTGGCCGACACGTACGGACGCCGCACCGTCCTGCCCCTGGCCTGCCTCCTGGCCGTGGCCGGCGCACTGCTCACGCTGTCGTCGTCGCTGGCGCTGCTGATCTTCGGACTGGCGGTGTTCACCGGGGGGTTCTTCGCCGTCCACGGCGTCGCCAGCGGGTGGGTTCCGGCGCGGGCGCACGCCGGCGGTGTGTCCACCGGCCAGGCCGCGTCGCTCTATCTCTTCACGTACTATCTCGGCTCGTCGGTGTTCGGCTCCTTCGCCGGTCGCGCCTGGACCGGCGCCGGATGGCCGGGCGTTGTCACGCTGGCCACGGTGCTGCTGGCCGCCACCGGTGCGCTCACGCTGCTGTTGCGGAAAACGCCCGCGCTGGTGAGCGGAGCCCGCTGAGCGAATCGCCCTGTCAGCGTGACAGTTTCGCTATGCCCAGAAGGGCTTCCGGCTTACGGCCGGGGTGCCGGAACACGTAGCCGTCCCGTTTGCGGTCCTCCCGGCCCTCGTACTGGTGCACCACCTCGCGAAGCTGTGCGGCGTCGTAGACCAGCAACAGGTCGAGCCGGACCGGCGCGCCGTGCACGGCGATGGACGAGTGGTAGAAGCCCCAGCTCATCGCCTCGAACAACCGCATCCGCGGGGTGACCTTGCGCCGGAACGCGAAGAAGTCGATGTGCTTGTTCTGCAGGTTGTCGTAGCGGTCGCCCACCCGGGCGGGGTCGTAGCGGTCGGTCCCGAGACGCCGGACGATATCGACCAGTTCGCCGACGGTCCGTCCGGGATGGTGCTGCGCACCGATCCCGCGTACGACGACCGTGCGGCCGAGGAAGTGTCTGCGCAACTCCGCGTCCACGACGTGGCCGACGCCTCGGTGGTCGGGCTCGGTGTCAACCCGGTATTGCGGTACGTCGATGTCGAGGACCACGGCGGTCCGCGGCGTCGGACCCCACTGCCCAGGGCTGGGAACGTCGTGATCGGCCACGTCACTCACCGGACAAGGATGCCCGAAGCTCCCTCGGTGGAGGGAGTGGTTTCCTCCGCGCGGGCAGGGCGACCACCGCGGCCCGGATGGGATGGTCGGCTCATGAGCACTTACGTGGCCGTTGGTTCAAAAGAGTCCAGCCGGTCCTCCCGGCTGCGTGCCGCCTGGCGCGCGGCCCACGAGCCCGTTCCCGGCGTACCTCGGTGGGTCCTGATCGCCGCGTACGCCGTGCCGTTCACCGTTCTACCGTCGAGCCTGTGGCGCATCGCCGCAGTCACGTTCCACCTGCCCATCGTCACCGACCCTCCGCGGGGAGGGCAGCCCCTGGGCATGCCGGACGAGGTGTACGTCGTCGTGTTGTCGGCGGTGTCCGAACTGCTGGCGTTCACCGCCGTCGGGCTGGTCGCCCGCTGGGGAGAGGTCTTCCCCTGGTGGGTGCCCGGGCTCCGGGGCCGGCGGGTGCCGACCGCGGCCGCGGTCGTTCCGGCCGCGCTGGGCGCCACGGTGCTCACCGTGTTGTGGACCAAGGTGTTCGCCGGCCTGCACGCCTCGCTGGGGCACCCGGCCCCGCCCGGTGACCCGATCGCCGAGCACGGCTGGCGGCTCGTCGTCTTCGTGGGCAGCTACGCCCCGCTGTTGCTGTGGGGTCCCCTGCTGGCGGCCGTCACCGTGGCGTACTGGCGGCGGCGTACCCGGAACAACCAAAGAGGCCAGTAAACGAGGTGACCAGCCGAGCCACCTGATTCGGGCCGGTCCGATAGGTTTGGCCGGATGGTCGACGGTCACACGGTGTGGGTGCAGGTTCTGCTGGTTCTGGTGGCGTTCGCTCTGTCCTCGCTCATCGGGCTCGAACGCCAGATCCGGCAGAAGTCGGCCGGCCTGCGCACCCACGCACTGGTCGGCATGGGATCGGCGTTGTTCATGGTAGTCAGCAAGTGGGGCTTCGCCGACGTGCTCGGCCCGCACGTCTCGCTGGACCCCTCCCGGATCGCCGCCCAGATCGTGTCCGGCATCGGGTTCATCGGTGGCGGGCTGATCTTCGTCCGACGCGACGCCGTACGCGGGCTGACCACGGCCTCGGTGGTCTGGGTGACCGCGGCGGTGGGTGCGGCCGCCGGCTCCGGCATGGTGGTCGTGGCCGTCGCGGCGACGGCGGCGCATTTCGCGGTCATCATCGGTTTCACCGCGCTCGGTGGCCGGCTGCCCGGTGCCCGCGGCGCCGTTCAGCTCCGCATCGTCTACGCCAACGGCAGCGGTGCGTTCCGGCGTGCGCTGGTCGCCTGTACCAGCAGGGGTTTCGAGGTCGGCCAGGTGACGATCGAACGCGGCGACCTGCTGGCCGAGCCGGCCGACGAGGGCCGCGGCAACGGCCACCTTCGGGAAACCCCGGCCGACCGCGACGGCGGAAACGACCCGAGCGCCCGGACCGGCGACGTGGTGGTGGCGCTGCAGCTCTACGGCAGCGCGCCGGTGGCCGACCTCGCCGCACAGCTCACCGAGGTGACCGGCGTGCGATCGGTGCTGGTCGGTACGGGCGCCGAGGAGGAGTGACCGCCGGTCCTCGCGCTCTTCAAGGGCGCGGGGTCAGACGAACTGCTCGTCGACGAAACACCAGCGCCAGTCCTCACCCGGTTCGTACGACGCGACGATCGGGTGGTCGGCCTCACCTGCATGCTCGCGAGCGTGCCGCAGCGGCGAGGAGTCGCAGCAGCCGACGTGGCCGCAGGTCAGGCACAGCCGCAGGTGCACCCACGGCGACCCCAGCCGCAGGCACTCCTCGCATCCGGTGGGAGTACGGGGCTCGACCGGGCGGATCTGTTCCAGGTGGGGGTCCACGGTCACCGGCATGTCACTTCTTCCGTTCAGGGGTGGAGATCCGGGCCGCCTCAGGCGGCTTGGGGTTGGGTGGCGGGGGTGGGGTTTTGGTAGGTGACGGTGATTTCGTTGTTGTGGGCGTCGATGGTGATCACGGCTCCGTTGTGGACGTCGCCGGCGAGGAGGGTGCGGCCGATGCGGGTTTCGACTTCTCGGGAGATGAATCGGCGTAGGGGGCGGGCGCCGTAGATGGGGTCGAAGCCTTCCAGGGCGATCAGCCGGCGTGCTTGTTCGGTGATGTGCAGCTTGATCTGCCGGTCGGTCAGCCGTTGGCGTAGTTCGTCGAACATCAGGTCCACGATGCGTTCGATCTCGGTCTGGGTGAGTGGTTTGAACAGCACGATCTCGTCGACCCGGTTGAGGAATTCCGGCCGGAACCGTGACCGCAGGTCGGCCATCACCCGTGCCCGGGCGTCGGGGGTGATTTCCCCGCCGGCGGTCGCTCCTTCGAGGAGGTATTCCGACCCGACGTTGGAGGTCATGATGATGACGGTGTTACGGAAGTCGACGGTGCGGCCCTGGGCGTCGGTGAGGCGGCCGTCGTCGAGGACCTGCAGCAGCAGGTTGAACACGTCGGTGTGGGCCTTCTCGATCTCGTCGAACAGCACCACCGAGTACGGCTTGCGGCGGACCGCCTCGGTGAGCTGGCCGCCTTCCTCATAGCCGACGTAGCCGGGCGGGGCACCGACCAGCCGGGAGACGGTGTGGCGTTCTTGGTACTCGCTCATGTCGATACGGACCATGTTGTCCTCGGTGTCGAACAGGGCCTGCGCGAGTGTCTTGGCCAGTTCGGTCTTGCCGACACCGGTGGGGCCGAGGAAGATGAACGACCCGATCGGGCGGCGCGGGTCCTTGATGCCGGACCGGGCACGGATCACCGCGTCCGCGACCAGCTGGACCGCCTCGTCCTGCCCGATCACCCGTTCGTGCAGCACCTGGTCCAGGTGCAGCAGCTTCTCCCGTTCACCTTCTTGCAGCCGGCTCACCGGGATACCGGTCCACCGCGACACGATCGAGGCGATCTCCTCCTCGGTGACCACCTCCCGCAGCAGCCGCCGCTCACCGAGCCTCTCATTCAGCTGCTCCTCTTCGGC